>JAJYAH010000376.1 GCA_021779635.1 Pseudomonadota bacterium
TTCCGGCAGCGCAACCGAGGAGCTTGAGGTCGAATACGCTTCCGATCCGCTCGATATCGGATTCAATTCGCGCTATCTGCTGGACATCGCGGCTCAAATCGAGGGCGAGGTCGCCGTGCTGAAACTGGCCGATCCCGGCTCGCCGACGCTGGTGCAGGACAAGGACTCCAAAGGCGCGCTCTATGTGCTGATGCCGATGCGGGTGTAGGAAAAAACACTGTCGTTGCCGGGCAAAAAGTGCGGCCGTCATACCCGCGACAGCGGGTATCCAGTAGTCGCTGTCGCGCATGATGTCTTGAGCGGCGCGGAATACCGGTTCATCCGCTTTCGCGGATGATGACGCCGGAAGTTGCGGCAGCTCATTCCGACGACTTTGCAAAGTCCCACTTTCACCATGACCGCCTCCCGGATTCATCGCCTTACCCTCACGCATTTCCGCAATTATCGCGCGGCGAGCCTGCAGACGCGCGGTGAGGTGGTCGTGCTGGTAGGCCCGAACGGCGCCGGCAAGACCAATTGTATCGAGGCGATCTCGTTTCTGTCGCCCGGACGCGGCTTGCGCCGCGCCACTCTTGACGATGTCGCGGATAATCAAGGCGACGGCTCGTGGGCGGTGTCCGCCGAGGTCGAGGGTGCTCTCGGCCTCGCAACCCTCGGCACCGGCATCGATGCGCCGGGCGCCGAGGCAGCCGCTTCCAGCCGGCGCTGCCGGATCGACCGCGAGCCGGTGACGTCGGCCGCGGCGTTCGGCGATCATCTGCGCATGGTCTGGCTGACGCCTTCGATGGACGGACTGTTTCTGGGGGCGGCCTCGGAGCGGCGGCGATTCTTCGATCGACTGGTGCTGGCCATCGACAGCGAGCATTCGGCGCGGGTGTCGGCGCTCGACCGCAGCCTGCGGTCGCGCAACCGCCTGCTCGAGGTACGCAATTTTGACGACCATTGGTGCGACGCCATCGAACGCGAGACCGCCGAACTCGCCGTCGCGGTGGCCGCAACCCGCGGCCAGACCGTGGCGCGGCTCGCGGCCATGCTGCGCGCCCGCGGCGAAGCTTCGGCGTTTCCGTCCGCGCAGATCATGCTCGATGGCTGGATGGAAAATGCCCTGATGAATGAGCCGGCCACCGCGGTGGAGGATCGCTACCGCGAAATCCTGCGCAGCAGCCGCGCGCGCGACGCCGCGGCAGGCCGGACGCTCGACGGTCCGCATCTCACCGACCTGGAGGTAATCTATGCGCCGAAAGGCATCCCGGCCCGCGATGCCTCCACCGGCGAGCAAAAGGCGCTTCTGATCGGACTGGTGCTGGCGCACGCCAATCTGGTGGCGGAAATGACCGGCATCACACCGCTGTTGCTGCTCGACGAGGTGGTTGCGCATCTCGACCCCAGGCGGCGCAGGGCGCTGTTCGGTGAACTGGCCAAACTCGGCGCCCAGGTCTGGATGACCGGGGCTGACCCCGCGGCATTCACCGATGTCGGCGGATCCGGCGAAACCTTCGACGTCGATTCCGGCCACATCACCCGACGGCGCAACAACTGACGGCGCTCCGGCCGGAGGGACGGTCGGCAAAAACCCGAATTTTCCCGGCCAAGAATCAGCTCGGAATCGGGCTTTTGCGAAGGCTCCGAATCAGCCCGCGGACGCCTTGAAAAACCCTCGAAAAATCTTATTTATTCAACAACTTGTAGACACCGACTTTGCGCTAGGCGGGTTACGCCTTTCATGGCACAAATAGAGTAATCAGCGCCTATTTTGCGCAGCTGATTCGGGACATCCTCGAAGGCCTCACATGACAGAACCTGCCCGGCAATCGATCGCCGACACTGAGCATTCCATTCCCATCGAATATGGCGCGGAATCGATCCGGGTATTGAAGGGTCTCGACGCCGTGCGCAAGCGGCCGGGCATGTATATCGGCGACACCGATGACGGCTCCGGCCTGCATCACATGGTCTATGAGGTCGTCGACAATGCCATCGATGAAGCGCTCGCCGGCCACGCCACCGCGGTGGAGGTCGTGCTCAACGCCGACGGCTCCGTCACCGTGCGCGACGACGGTCGCGGCATTCCCGTCGACATTCACAAAGGCGAAGGCATTTCCGCAGCCGAAGTCATCATGACCCAGCTTCACGCCGGCGGAAAATTCGACCAGAATTCCTACAAGGTATCCGGCGGCCTGCACGGCGTCGGCGTGTCCGTCGTCAACGCGCTGTCGAGCAAGCTGCTGCTGCGGGTCTGGCGCGACGGCAAGGAGCATTTCATCGAATTCGCCCATGGCGACGCGGTGGCGCCGCTCAAAGTGGTCGGCGACGCCCATGGCAAGCGCGGCACCGAGGTGACGTTCCTCGCCTCGACCGAGACCTTCACCAATGTCGAATACGATTTCGCGACGCTGGAGCATCGCCTGCGCGAGCTCGCGTTCCTGAATTCCGGCGTCAATATCGTGCTGTCCGACATGCGCCATGCGGTCGAGAAGCGCGAGGAGATGCGCTACGACGGCGGCGTCGAGGAATTCGTGAAATACCTCGACCGCAACAAGAAGCCGATGGTGCCCGCCCCGATCATGATCCATGCCGACATGAACGGCATCGGCGTCGAGGCTGCGCTGTGGTGGAACGACAGCTATCATGAGAACGTGCTGTGCTTCACCAACAACATTCCGCAGCGCGACGGCGGCACCCATCTCGCCGGTTTCCGCGGCGCGCTGACGCGCCAGGTCAACGGCTATGCCGAGGCCAATGCGAAGAAAGAGAAGATCGCGCTGACCGGCGACGACTGCCGTGAGGGTCTCACTGCGGTGCTTTCGGTCAAGGTGCCGGATCCGAAATTCTCGTCGCAGACCAAGGACAAGCTGGTGTCCTCGGAAGTGCGCCCGGTGATCGAGAACGTGCTGAACGAGGGCCTGGCGGCCTGGTTCGAGGAGCATCCCGGCGAAGCCAAGGTGATCGTCGGCAAGGTGATCCAGGCCGCCGCCGCACGCGAGGCCGCGCGCAAGGCGCGCGAACTGACGCGCAGAAATCCGCTCAGCGTGTCTTCGCTGCCCGGCAAACTCGCCCAGTGCCAGGAGAAGGATCCGGCCAAATCCGAACTGTTCATCGTCGAAGGCGACTCGGCTGGCGGCAGCGCCAAGATGGGTCGCAACCGCGAATTCCAGGCCGTGCTGCCATTGCGCGGCAAGATTCTCAATGTCGAACGCGTACGCATGGACAAGATGTTGTCGAGCGAACAGATCGGCACCCTGATCACGGCGCTTGGCACCGGCATCAGTGACGACTTCTCGGTCGACAACCTGCGCTATCACAAGATCATCGTGATGACCGACGCCGACGTCGACGGCGCGCATATCCGCACCCTGCTGCTGACCTTCTTCTATCGGCAGATGCGCGAGCTGATCGACCGCGGCCACCTCTATATCGCGCAGCCGCCGCTCTACAAGGTGACCCGCGGCAAGTCCGAGCAGTACCTGAAGGACGAGCGCGCGCTGGAAGACTACCTGATCGAAACCGGCCTCGACGATTGCGTGTTCAAGCTGGCGACGGGCGAGGACCGCAGCGGCCGCGACCTGCAGGCGCTGGTGGAGGATGCCCGCATCATTCGCGGCACGCTGCACAATCTGCACAGCCGCTATAACCGCAAGGTGATCGAGCAGGCCGCGATCGCCGGCGTGCTCAGCCCGAAAATCACCGGGGATGTCGCCACCGCCAACGCCGCCGCAGGCTATATCGCCCGACGGCTCGACGCTCTGGCGGATGAAGTCGAGCGCGGCTGGACCGGGCGCTTCACCGAGGGCGAAGGTTTCTTCTTCGAGCGCACCGTGCGCGGCGTCAAGGACGTCGCCATCATCGACGACGCGCTGCTCGGTTCTGCCGACGCGCGCAAGCTCGACGATTACGCAGCGAAGCTGCAGGAAGCCTATCCGAAACCGGGCCTGCTGCGCCGAAAGGATACCGAAACCGCGATCCACGGCCCGGTCAGCCTGTTCGAGGCGGTCACCGACGCCGGACGCAAGGGCGTTACGTTGCAGCGCTACAAAGGCCTCGGCGAAATGAATCCCAGCCAGCTTTGGGAAACCACCCTCGACGCCAATGAGCGCTCGCTGCTGCAGGTCAAGATCAAGGAGGTCGACGAGGCCGACGACATCTTCACCAAGCTGATGGGTGACGTGGTCGAGCCGCGCCGCGAATTCATTCAGGATAACTCGCTCAGCGCCAATGTGGACGTGTGAGAGCTTCTGCGGCGTCGCTGTAGCCGCCTCATCCTGAGGTGCGAGCCGTTTTCGGCAATCTCGGGATAATGACGGGCTAAGTGCCAGCGACCGTCCTTCGGAACACGTATAAGGCTCTCGAAACACGCGTAAGGCTCGCGCCCCTGGACGACAGGTGGCCGTCACTGTTTGGTCCGGCTGCGGTGCTAATATCGTCCCATGACATCCCTTGATAAAATCGAGCCAGGACTGATCCCCGCGCCGGACTTCGCTGCAACGTCCGGACATCACCTCGCGCTCGAATTGGCCGAAACGCTCAAGCTCGCCGTGCCCCTCGCCCTGACCCAGCTCGGGCAGATCGCGATGATGACGACCGATCTGGCCTTTATCGGACGCCTCGGGGCCGTGGCGGCGGCGGCGCTCGCGCACACCATCTTCTTTGTCAGTTTCACCGTCGGAATGGGTCTGATGTCGGCCGTGTCGCCGCTCGCCGCTCAGGCCTACGGCGCGCGCAATCCGCACCGGGTGCGGCGCTCGCTTCGCGTCGGCCTTTGGGCCGCGTTCCTGATTTCGCTGCCGGTGATGGCGCTTCCGTTCCGTGGCGAGCAAATCCTGCTGGCACTCGGTCAATCGCCGGCAGCCGCCCGTCCGCCGCAGCAATATCTGTTCGGCCTGGTCTGGAGCATTCTGCCGGCGCTGTGGTTTATGGCGATCCGCGGCTTCATGAGCGCGATCCACCGGCCGGAGCCGATCTTGTGGATCACGCTGGCGGCGATCCCGACCAACGCGCTGCTGGTCTATCTGCTGCTTTACGGCGAATGGGGTCTGCCGCGGCTGGAATTGTTCGGCGCCGGGCTTGCCACTTCCATGGTCAATTTCGCGATGTTCCTGGCGGGCCTCTGGTTTGCCGCCCGCCGCCGGCCGTTCCGGAAATATCATGTGCTCGGACACATCTGGCGCATCGACTGGCCGTTGATGCGGCAGCTCGTCATCCTCGGGGCGCCGATCTCGATCTCTTTCCTGCTGGAATATGGCCTGTTCGGCGCCGCCGGGCTGTTGATGGGCCTGATCAGCACCACCGCGTTGGCGGCGCATCAGATCGCGCTGCAGATCGCGGCCATTTTGTTCATGGTGCCGTACGGGATTGGGATGGCGGCCACCGTGCGGGTCGGCCACGCCGTCGGACGCCGCGATGCGCCGGCCGTCCGGCGGGCCGGGTTTATTGCGACCGGTCTTGGCGTCGGTTTCATGTCCGCGATGACACTGGTCGTGATCCTCGAGCGATTCGCGATCGCGCAGATTTTCCTCGACGAAGGTGCCGATGCCGCCGCTGAACTCACCGCGACACTGTTGCTGGTCGGAGCCACGTTCTTTATCGCTGACGGTATCCAGACCATCGCATCCGGATCGCTCCGCGGCATGAACGACACGCGGATCCCGCTGTTGTTTGCCACCATCAGCTACTGGCTGATCGGCTTCACCCTCGCCTGCGGCCTCGGTTTCTGGACGCCATTGGGCGCGGTCGGCGTCTGGATCGGGCTGTCCTGCGGAACGGTCGTTTATGCCGCTCTGCTCATCTTGCGCTTCCGGCTGCTGGCGGGCAGGCTTTAGATCGTCATGACCGTTGTTGAAATCGCACCTGACGTTGACCGGGCGGCACTGCTGGCCGGCGCGCAGTTCGTCGACGCCTACAGCATCGCGGTTGACGGCGGCGCGCTCGATGCACGGCGTGCGGCCGAGCGGATGATCACGCGCCAGCCGCGTTGGGCCGAAGCCTTGCTGACGCTGCGCAATATTCTGGTCAAGCCGTTTGGCCTCAAAACATCGGGCGCCGGCGGGACCGCTCCAAAAAACGCGATCGGAATATTTCCGATTGTGAGCGAGACGCCCGACCGGCTGGTCGCGGGGTTCAACGACAGCCATTTGGACTTTCGCTTCGTGGTCGATGTTGCGACTTCCGGTGATCGCCAGCAGGTGACCGCGACCACCCTGGTGTTGACGCACAATTGGCTCGGCCGGACCTATCTCATGCTGATCCTGCCGTTTCACCGGCTCATTGTCCGCGCCATGCTGCGGCAGGTTGCCGCCTGAGCGGGCCGCAGGGGCGGACCCCCGCAGGCGATGTTGACGGCGCGCCGTGACAGTCCTACCAAACTTGGCAAGCAGGAACGAACAAGCAAGAACAACCGAGGCCGCGCCATGGCAGATGAAACCGCAACCCTTGCCGCTTACGTCGCCGACCTGAAATTCGAGGATATCCCGCGCGAGGTGCTGGAGCGCGCCAAGGTGCTGACGCTGGATTTTCTCGGCAGCGCCATCCGCGCCCGGCGCGATGCGGAATCCACGGCGTCGCTGCTCAAAATGCTCGAGGCGCTCGCGCTCGACGGCAAGGGCGGATCCACCGTGTTCGGCGACGCCAAGGCCTGGACCCCGGCGGTGGCGGCGTTGCTCAACGGCGCGCTCGGCCATTCGCTCGATTTCGACGACACCCATGCGGACTCCTCGCTGCATCCGAGCGCGCCGGTGGTGCCTGCCGCCTTCGCGGTCGGCGAGCTGGTCGGCGCGTCGGGCCGCGACGTGCTCACCGCGATCGTGGCCGGCTATGAGGTCTGCTGCCGTCTCGGCAACGCGCTCGATCCCACCTCGCATTATGCGCGCGGCTTTCA
>JAJYAH010000377.1 GCA_021779635.1 Pseudomonadota bacterium
CCGCAAAAGGACTGGCTCGATGTAAACGAGATGATTTTTGAGGTTATAGAGCTGGCGCGCAGCGAGATGCAACGAAATGGTGTTGTATTAGAGACCCAATTCTCGGCCGACGTGCCGCTCATTCTGGCGGATCGCGTTCAACTGCAGCAGGTGATTCTCAATCTGACCGTGAATGCAATCGAGGCCATGAACGGAGTAGGCCGCGGACAACGAGAGTTGTTGATTCGATCTGCCGTGGCGGAGGATGGATATGTTGCAATATCGGTGCGAGATACCGGTCCGGGCTTTGATCCACGCGGCCTGGAGAGCCTGTTCGATGCGTTCTATACGACGAAGCCCGATGGCCTGGGCATGGGGCTGTCGATAAGCCGCTCGATTATAGAAGCGCACGGCGGGCGGCTGTTTGCCACTGCAAATGTCCCGGACGGCGCCGAGTTTAAGTTCACATTGCCGATTGGCAGCGAGCGGCGTAGCTAATCTGCTTCTCCATCAGGCTAACTCGTTGCCGATTCACGCAACCCCTCCGGCAGCGCTTCCCATACGCGGATCAGATCTCCCACAGACCCCGCCTGCATTTTCCTCATAACGTTTCCGCGGTGGAGCTTTACGGTAATCTCGCTGATGCCGAGTTCGAAAGCGATTTGCTTGTTTAAGCGACCACAAGCCACCGCACGCAGCACCTGACGCTCGCGCCGGGTTAGCGTGGCAAGACGCTCCAGATATTGCTTCAACACCCGTGCCGACGCCCTGCGTGCAATATCTCTCGCGATGCCGGCCGCTACCGCGTCGAGCAGCGTCTGGTCCCGCACGGGTTTGGTGAGGAAATCAACCGCTCCAGCTTTCATCGCATGCACCGTCATGGGAATATCGCCGTGTCCGGTGAGAAAGATGATCGGCTTTGCATCGGCGTTCGTGGCGAGGTGATTCTGGAGGTCAAGTCCGCTCGACCCGGGCATACGGACGTCGAGAATGAGGCAACCGGGTCGGTCGGGAAGGTCGGATTCCAGGAACTCGCGCGTCGATGCGAAACACTCGGAATCGATGCCCGCTGACATCATGAGTTCCTGAAGAGCCGTACGGATCCGCACATCGTCGTCAACAATCAGTACAAGCGGGCGCTCCTCTTCGATGTGGCTCTTCGGCAAGACCGATCGACGTTCCGAGCGCGACTCTTGTGGGTCGTTTGGCATGTCACTCGCCTCCATCTTCGCTCTGCAAGGCTTCTCCGATCGCAGCCAGTAACGCCCGGCTATCGACCGGCTTTTGAAAAAACCGGCTTCCTAGGGCCACCGCCCGACGCTGGTCTTCTATCTCATGACGAGCGGTGATGAGGATAACTGGAATCCCAGGGCGAGCTCGCCTCACCAATTCGCCCAGCTCAAAGCCATCGATGACGGGCATACCAACGTCAGCGATGAGACAATCCGATTCCGAAAGAGCGGCCTCGTCGTCTAGGAATGATCTGGCGGATCCAAACGACCGAACCGAGTACCCCGCCGATTCAAGCAAATCCTGCAGGGCTTCGAGAAGCCTCAAATCATCGTCGACGGCAGCAATGACGAAGGTTCGTAACATTCAGCTACTTCCAGCTCGCCTCGAGTGAGTGACGGGTATCAGAAGTCTCTCGGCTATCCTCACCAGATCAGCGAGTGAGGCTGCCTCCATCTTCTGCATGATCTTGCTTCGATGATTTTGCAGCGTGACTTCACTGATCCCGAGCTCCGCAGCCGCCTGTTTGTTGAGCAACCCACTGACCACGAGTGGAAGGACCTCGCGCTCTCGCGGTGTTAGGCTGCCTAGACGCTTGCGCAGTCTCTCGAGTTCCGCCCGCTCCTGCCGCGCAACTCGATCGCGATCAACAGCCGATTGGATTGCATCTACAAGTTCTCGCTCGGTGAACGGCTTGGTCAGAAAGTCGACCGCACCGTCTTTGATGGCGCGTACGGACGAGGAAATGTCGCCGTGCCCGGTAAGAAAAACGATTGGGGGATGATCTCCATGCGAAATCTGCTTTTGAAAATCCAAACCATTGATGTCCGGCAGTTCCACGTCCAGGATCAGACATCCCGGCAAGTCGGGCCGAGGGTACGATATGTATTCGCCCGCCGACCCCAGCGCGATGGCGCGCCAACCGAGAGATTCCAGGAGATCCGACAACGACTCTCGCATGCGGGCATCGTCATCTACAATGAAGACGATGAAATTCCGGGCGGTCATGTTGCGTCTCTCACTTCGATCGGCACGGTTTCGTCGGCCTTCGATCTCGCCTTATCAATCTGGTCGAATTTCTCCCGGATGCGCCCAACGAACTCCGAAGCCGAATTCGCGTCGCGAACAATGCGGTCGAGAGTGATTTTCGCTCGCTCAAGATTTGGCGGATCGGCAGACAACCAACGACGACACGCATGGCACGTAGCGACAATCGCGGCCAGAGGCTGGTTCACCTCATGGGCAATCGAGGCGGAAAGCTCGCGCAGGCTGGTTGCAGATGCAATCTTGTCCAGCGCATCGTCCGGCAGAAGCTCACGCAGCCCGCCATCATCACGATTTTTCGCGTCGATATCGATCATTGCAGCGTACCAGCCGACAAATTGGCCGTGTTCATTGCGGACCAGCACCTCTATTTGCATAGCAAAACGTCGACAGTCGCCTGGGCACCCCCCGACATTCGCTCCTAGGCCAACTGCAACGCCTCGCGTCCCAAGTTAGCTCGTCGGTGGACAATAGCAGAGACGCCCCGAGCCGCATGTAATGGAAATCTATGATACGGACCGGCCGGGTCAGGTCAGGCAGTCGGCTTGACGTTGGCCCGAGGCAGCTTCAGCCGCCGGCTCCCTCGCAAAGGATTGACCCAGCCCCAGGGAGAGTTCGGAGTCCAATGAGACTTTGATGCAGAGCAATATGCGGAGACTCATCCAACATACCTATTACAGCGAATGCCCTCTTTTTTCCTCGCCAACGGTCAGCGCGCCGCCTCGTGTGAGCCAGTTCAGTTTTGGCGCTGTCTGCCAGCGGCGCGACCGCCTTGCGGGCGCCGACGGATGTAGCCGCCCCAGAGCGGCACGAATAGGAAGTAAAGAGGAAGGCCGAGAACAGGTAGCCAAGTTCGATGGTCGAGAGGCCGAGGTCCCTGACGGCGACCGACAGCACCACCCGGTCGATGTAGTTGATCGCGAGAGCTGTGAACACGTAGACGGGAATTCGCCCCCGGGGCCATTCCTCTTCCCTTCCTTGCCCACGCGCGGGTCTTTTCAGCTGCGTCGACCGCATTGGCTTGCGGCACCACAGCGGGGGTGTACCCGTCAGCCCTTCTTCTTCATCGGCTCGATCGGCGGAATGAGGTAAGCGAAGAACGCCACCGATTCCCGACCAACGAACCTCGTCGTCAAACCGAAACGCTGGGTCGGCCTAGCAAAGATATTCAGTGCATCAGGAACCGGAAATCAAGAATTCCAGTTTTGTTCTTCCTTGCCGGCCGAAAGCGCCAATGCTCTTGCCGCATCAGCATGGGACGCCGTTACCGCGCGCATCTGATAGTCGCCAGCTAGAGCGTTGAGCTGACTTGCAACCCATGCATCGGTCATGGTGTTCGCGATGCGAATCAGAGTCTGAGCCGTTTCCATGTATTTCTTGCCTCGCCGTGAGATCTGAATCGTCATGATGGCCTCGCTGGTTCTCTTGCCGGTTCAAGATAAAGCGCCGCGATCCCAAGCCCAATCAAACGCAAGGCAGCGCCGCGCTATCCAAAGGAATAGCAAACCTAAACGAAGGTCTGCCCTTGGCGGCCGGCCCGCACCGAGCCCAAGTCTTTCAGGTGTAAGCCAAAGATTGGCTCTGGCGACGAAGGCGCGACAAGGCCCGACCTTGAATCTAAAACTGCGATCAACCCTTTGCCTGTCGCGGACAAGACCAAAGTATAGCGACAGCAAGACGAGAGAATATTCGGCACCCTCCCCCAGAACGATTCTCGATGGCATCGGCCGGCGCTACATCCGGCGCCAGATGAACTTTTCAAAGCTGAGTGCTCGGTACACGGCGCCGGATCATCGAAAGGCGAAATCTGCACTTTTCGGACAACGGAGATGACCATGCGAGATATCATTCTGCGCACACTTCTCGTTCTGCTAATCGCTTCAATAGCCGCCGAGTCGGCGACTGCGTCCGAACGCAATCGCGGTCGAGCAAAGGCCGTGGTGTGGCCAGCGAGCAACGGCAAAACAGCAACGTCTATTATGCACTCGCGGTGCAATGACGTCGGGGGATAGCCAGGCACTGATCGGCGTCCCACCAACAAACCATCTCTCTCCCGCCTCGAACATTCCTCTAGGGATCAGCCCCTCCGCATTGCCTCGAGCCTGATCCCATCTGACCGATATGCTTCGAGAAACCTACCTATCCAAGACATTGGAGACCCCTATGAAAACGATTCCTTCTTATGCCGCCGCAATTGGCTGCTTCATTGCCGTGACGTGCACCGCACATGCCCGATCCATTTACGATGGGTCCTGGGACCTGACATTTCTGACAAACCGAGGCGCGTGCGACCGTGCGTACAACTTCACGGTCAATGTCGCAGATGGCATCGTTACCCACCCGAACCTTGTGCGGTTCAGGGGATACGTCGCGAGGTCAGGTGCGGTACGAGCTTCAGTCACTGTTCAGGACAAATACGCGGCCGGCTCCGGAAGACTTTCGGGCGCCTCCGGCCAAGGCACGTGGAGCGGCTACGCTGGAAGCGAGCGGTGTTCGGGTTCCTGGACGGCCCGCAGAAATTGAGCTGTCCGGCGACTCCTCTCAGCAACGAGTCAGGAGCGCCGTTTCAGCGTCGCGCCCGCCATGTCGGTACTACCCTTGACAGCCGACCTCAATCCGCGTGTTGCGACGGCCAAAACCAAAGCAAGCAACCTGGAAATCAGGTCAACAAAAGCGCTAAGCCCGGATCGCCTCTCTCCATTGCGCGTCTGTAGGCCGGCCGATTACCGATTCGCACGAGATATCTGATGATATTGGGAAAGCGCGTGAGGTCGTATGGCTGAAAGTAGCGCATTGTGGTGAGCGAAACTCCGATCATGATGTCAGCACACGTGAACTCTCTACCCGCTAGATAAGTCGCGCTCCGCATCCGCACCTCGATGGAGTGCACGGTCGACCCGCGCCTGAGTTGCTAACAGCACAGGGTTGTTGTCACGGAGCTGGAGCTGATTGAGGATCATCAACCGACCCAACTTCGCCTGTAACGTGGCATTGGCAAAGTGAAACCAATATAAGAATTCGGCGAAGTCAGGATCCTCGCTCGGAGGGTCAGCTGACCGCCGCCGTATTTGGCGATGATATATTGGACGATGGCGCCAGACTCAGCGAGCGTGACATTGCCGTCAATTACGATTGGCGCCGCTTGCTTCCATCGGATGGAGTGCCTTGTAGTCCGCCGGAGCGAGCAAGGTCCGCTTTTCACGCGCATATCGTTTGATTTCATAAGGAATTTCGAGTTCCTCGCAGAGCCAGACGATCCGCTCCGATTGCGACCTCTGGAGATGATGTAACGTAAGCATGACCTTCCGCTGATCGATCTGCGATGGGCGATTGTCCCTCGTTCTAATAGCTAACTACGGACATATCGCCCTCGCGACTGTTCCTAACTCAGCGCGCGGTTACACGGGAGCAATGTCAAAGCCAACTCTCGGGAAATGCAGGTTCACTTTACCCACGGAGGGATCTTCATGCCGGATTACGACCTCGTCAGCAGTCCACGAGAGAAGCTTTCCGTATACCGGATTGCCGTATTCGTCCGGCGTGACGTTGACCTGATCGCCGCGTTTGAGCCCGAGATGTTGTGCCTCGGACCACCATTCTTCAGGCTCACTCGGCTCGCTTGCCATTGCGGCCTCGATTGCCTGGTCTTCGGTCATTGCGGAGAATTTGCCGTGCCCAATTCCCGCGACCCGCTTGTACCAGGGATTGATCACGCCACCGAAAGCGATCAGCTCATTCACCTCGGTGCCACCGTTTTGGCGAGCGAACCAGATTGGGTGGTAGGTGGTTAGGTCGGCAATCGCGTATTTAAGCTGAACACATTTTGCGTTCGCCCCCAAGCCTGCTCAAACGAGGTCGGCGGATCCTCCGAAAGCAGACGCTGCGGCGCCATACTCGAACGTCAACAACGGGCCCGATAGCCGACACGCAGATAGGCATTGGTTTTGGTGGGAGCGGGCATACATTGGCGCAGGCGGTTGCACGACGCAGGGCTTTTTGCGCTCGTCGAACGAAGACAAGGGAACACCACAATGGGCTATCTGATGCGAGGCAAGTGGGTGGACCAGTGGTATGACACCACTTCGTCTGGCGGCCGGTTCTTGCGCCAGGACTCGCGTTTCCGCTCGTGGGTTGGCGAGGATGGCGAGTTTTTGCCAGCGGCCGGGCGCTATCACCTGTATGTTTCGTGGGCTTGTCCCTGGGCGCATCGCACGTTGATCTACCGCGCACTCAAGGGTCTCGAGGATGCGATCAGCGTCAGTGTCGTCGATCCGTTGATGCTGTCCGATGGCTGGGTCATTGCCGCCGATGCCGATCCGATCAACCACGCACAGTTCCTCTGGCAGGTCTATGCTAAGGCGGATCCCGATTATAGCGGGCGCGCCACCGTCCCGGTCCTATGGGACCGGCAGCGGGAAACAATCGTCAACAACGAGTCCAGTGAGATCATCCGGATGTTCGACGCGTGGCCGGGCGCGCGAGGCCCGCTGTTTCGGCCGCCAGAGTTGGCATCCAGCATCGATGCGCTGAACGCGGAGATCTATGCGGCGGTCAACAACGGCGTCTATCGAGCGGGCTTCGCGACAACGCAGGCCGCCTATGAGGAGG
>JAJYAH010000378.1 GCA_021779635.1 Pseudomonadota bacterium
TAAAGCATGATCCGGAAAAGTGGACACCGGTTTTCCGAAAAGATCATGCTTAAACAAAAAGATAGAGCGAGATGGCGATTCAACGAAGAGCCATCTCGCACTAACGGTGTTTCCGGTTTCCTTCAGCTGGCAGCGGCTCCGTCGGGCGGCGCGGCCTGCCTGCGGAACAGGATCCGCTGGTACAGCCAGCCGATCGCCACCAGCACCAGCCCTAAGCACATGAACGACAGCGCGCGGTAGACCCCCGTCAGCGTCGACATGTCGATCAGGAACGCTTTGACAATGGTCAACGCGATGACGACGGCGGAAGCGAGCCGGGCGCGCTGCGAATTGAAGAATATGCCGATGCCGAGCAGCGCCACGCCGAACGCCAGCCAGGCGATCGAATAGCTATATTGCTCGGCGCCGCCGGTGGGGCCGCTGGTCAATTGCGGCCCGTGATAGAGCCTGCGTATTTCAAGCGTCACGTAGCTCAGCGCGAGCACCAGCGCACCCGCAGCGATGGTGTTGGCATAGCGGGCGGACCGGCGGCCTGCCACCGCATAGGACAACAGCAAGGCGAGCACCGCCGGAAGCGCATAACCGAGCAGCAGGGCATTGATGAATTCGCTGTCGATGCTGATGCGCCAGAGCGCCGGGTTGTCGAGGAACAGCAGCCCTGCGACGATTGCCAATCCGGCAAAAACCGTCAGTAGCACTGCGCCGACATTGTGAACGATGCTTCCGGTGCGAATCCGCAACCGCTCCAGACCGATGGCCATCGCCAATGCGACGCAAATCTGCAGCGCCGTCTCGGTGAGGCCGGCGGTATCGCGATAAACATCGCCGCCGTTCACGGCATGGCGAATTTCCATGAATGCCAGCAGCACCGTGAACAGGATCGCCGCCGACTCCACCATTCGCAGCGGCGCGTCGTCGCCCCGCCGGCGCAGGAAAATGCTGGCCACCCAGAAGGATAGCGCCGGAATGCCGTAGCCCCACAACAGCCAGTTGAAAATTGGCGTGGCGCCGACCGCATCTCCGACGATGCGCGGTTCGTAGCCGATGCGCAGCACCACAATGCCGGCGAGAATGGCTGAGAGCGAACGCAGGAACGGTATCGGCCGCTGCAACGAAATCCAGGCTGATCCCATCGACATCAGCGCCAGCGCAATCGTGAGCCAGCCTTTCTCCAGCGCAAAGGTCAGCGCCAGCGCCAGCGCGCCGAGCGTGCCGGTGGCGAATAGCGCGGTTGAAATCGCCAGTCCCGGCCGGTTGTCGCGCCTGGTGAGAAGTTCGGTCGCAGCACCGTAGGTGGCTGCCAGTATCACCGCCAGAATCGCGAACGGAATCGAGCGGTCGAGTTGCGCGATGCGGGCGTAAAGCGCGACTAGCAGCGCCAGCGGCGTGAACACCGCCGCGGCCGACCATACCACCGGTATGATGGCGCTGACCGACCGGCCTTGCGCCAGGAATCCGGTGACGCCGAAGCCGGCCGCGAAGATCGCGGCGGTCGTCAGGTGCAGCGAGACCGAGCCGTCGGTAGCGTTGGGCCCGATACCGGGCAACGGGCCGCCCGGCAGCACCAGCATGTCCGGATTGCCGCGAACCGCCCATTCGAAAAACACGATGGCGACAAAAATGGCGGCGAAGCCGACCGCGCCGGTGGCGGCCGGCGCGCTCCATGCGACGAATAATGCGCCGGCCACGAGAATCGCGAACGCGATCATGGCGGCATCGGCATGGAAACTGGAGAGCACGATCAGCGTTGCGCCCAACAGGCTGGCGGCGAGCGAACCGGAGGAGATCGGCTCGATCCGGCCTTCCTCGGCAGGCGGGCCGAACATGATTCCGCACACCACCAGCAAGGTGGCGAGGACAAATCCCGCGACGACATGGAATAGATGCGGTCCGAGCATCGAAGGTCCGCATTGCAGGCAGGGGAAGGTCCAGAGCAGCGCCAGCACGATGGTGGTGACCGCGAGCCAGCGCCACAGCCTGATGCGCGCCAGCCCGAACGCCGCCGCAGTGACGATGGCGAGATAGATGTACAATGCCCAGTAGTCCGGCTCGTTCGAAGAAACCAGTATCGGGGTGACAAAGGCGGCGGCGATGCCGAGGCCCGCCAGCGCCGGCCCGTGCAACAAAGCCGCGGCGAGCGTGCCGAGCGCCACCAGCCCGAGCAAAACGAACGCGGTGGCGGGTACGAGAAAACCGTACAGCGCATAGGCGGCGTAGACCGTCGCGAAGGCCACGGCCGTTCCAGCGGCGGTGAGGATCGCCGGAATGTTGGCGATCGGCAACGCTGCGATCGTCGAGATGCTTTCCTTGCGGCGGGTCCATTCGCCGGCGGCAAGCAGCGCCAGCGCGAACGCCCCGCCGAGCAGGGTGCGGACACCGGGTCCGAGCAGCCCCGCCTCGATCGAATAGCGGACCATGAAGAATCCGCCGAGCGCCAGCGTCAAGCCGCCGACCCAGACTACCCAGCGGGTGCCGATGCGTTCCTCGATGCCGGGGCCGGGTTGCGGCAGCGGCGGGGGCGTCGCCGCCATGCCGCCGATGGTGTCATTCGGCGTGGCGTTCTGGTCCGCCGCGAGCGGGGCAGCCGGTCCAGCATCGCCGATCGCGGCCGGTTGTTCGGTCGCGACACCGGGCGCCGCGACGACGGGAGCCTGCTCAAGCTCCTCCTGCGGCGGAAGCGGCGGCGGGCCAGGCCTTTCATGCAACGGGCTCGCTTCCATCGCCTCGAGCCGCGCGCGCAGCGCCGCCGCTTGATTGAACGCATTGCGCGCGACGATCAGCGCGACAACGGCAATGATCAGCGAAAGAAAATCGAACATCAGGCCTCCAGGCGATCGGCCCGATGTCTGGGCTTACCGCATTAAATCCTCAAACCGCCCGGCCGGGAGTGCCGCCGCCGTCAGCGGCGCCCCCGTACCCGCAGGCCCGGCGCCGGCCGTTCCTGCAGCACCTCACGACGAAAACGAAACAACGCCGCCGGCCGCCCACCGGTCTGTGTCGACATCACGCCGGTGGGTTCGACAAGGGCGCCGGATTCCACCAGGCGGCGGAAATTCTGCTTGTGCAGATGCCGCCCCGAAATCGCTTCCACCGTCCGTTGCAGTTCAGTGAGTGTAAATTCGGGCGGCAGGAGTTCAAACACGACAGGGCGGTATTTCAGTTTGGCGCGCAGCCGCGCGATGGCCGTGGCCAGAATCCGCCGGTGATCGAAGCGCATCGGCACGCCGAGACTTGGGATCGACTTGCGCGCCAATGCCGCCGGGCGTCCGTCCCGCCGCGCCTCCTCGATCAATCCAGCTTCGTAGAGCAACTCGTAGCGGTCGAGCACGCGTTCCTCGTCCCAATGCGCGCCCTCGGTGCCGAAATACAGCCGGACGCGATCCTTGCGGCTGAGCGCGCGCGTGGTCTCGGGTTGCTCGGCTTGCGCCGCCCAGCTGGTGAGCTCGGGGAGGATATCGCGCTCGATGATGTCGGGTCGCGAATCGCGCCAGTCCTCCCATGGGAAAAAGCGATACCAGGGCTCGAACGTCGCGCCGGGCGCCCGCGCGGCGTTGTCGGCGGCGCGGGTGAGCGCGAGGTAGCCGATCGACGCAACGTGGGCTTCGGTGTCGCCGGCCAGGGTGTGCCGGCCGCGGTCGCCGAATGTATAAAGTTGTTCGACGTAACCGAGCCGCAATCCCGCCTGTTCTTCCACCCAGGCGCGAAGGCCGATTTCAAAGGTGCGGTGGGCGACGGCTTCGAACGGACCGAACGGAAGCCCGGCGAGTTTGTCGCCTTCGCTGCCCGATGCGGTGAGTATCAGCGGCTCGTTGCCTTCGATCGCGACGATGGCGGCGGTCAGCCCGATTTCGATCGGCGTCAGAGGCTTCTCGCTCATCCGATGTCCCGGCTCTGACGTTGGCGTCCCGTTGCGGTCAGCTCTCCTGCGATTGTCAGAGCCGAAGGGACTTGCCGCATGACGTCAGTCGAGATCGACGCGGAACGGGCGGCCTTCGACCATCATGCTGCCCGGACCCATCTCGTCGAGGGCGCGCAGCATCCGCCCGTCGCGTCCCAGCGCCTTGTCCGCCAGACTGACGATCAACCGGTTCGGCGATGCGATCGGAGAGGCTGCACGAATTTGCCGCGCGATCGCCATCTCGTCGCGATGCGGATTGAGCGCGCAGGCGGCGGCAAAAGCGCTCGCCGTCGAGCGGCTGATGCCGGCATAGCAGTGCACCACGAGCGGGGCGTTGCGGTCCCAGCCGCGCACGAAGCTCAGCACCTGCTCGATATGGGTATCCGAGGGCGCGACGAAGCCGTCCATCTGCTCGGTGATGTCGTCCATCTGCACCTTCAGATGATTGGCGGGGAGCACCGATTCCGGCCGTTGCACCTGAGCGACATTGGCCATCACGGTAAGGACGTGGCTGGCGCCGGTGGCCTTGACGGTGTCGGGAAGGGCGGCGAGCGAGCAGACGTGAATCATGGCGGTCCTTCTATTCGGGCCGATTATAGGCCTGCGCGCGGGGTGGCGAAAGCTGGTTCAAGCCTGCAGGTTCAAGCCTCCAGGTTCAAGCCTCCAGGTTCAAGCCTTGGCATTCATGCGTGTAACGCCTTGAACCTGGCCAGGAACCGCTTCTCGGCCTTGGCCGCGGACCATGGCGTGAGATAATCCGCCCGGGTCGCCTGGGACAGGCCGGGGTCGCGGCCGAACAGGCGTTTCGCCTCGGCTTGCGCAAAACCCGCAAGCTCGGTCGCCTCGAGATAGGCCGCACCCCGGTCGGCATCCTTGATCTGCCGGGTGATCTCATCGGCCAATACGGGCGGCAGTCCGAAGCGGATGTGGATTGCCGCAAGCAGCCGTTTTTCCACCGCCTTGTAGTCGCCGCCAAGCACCGCCTTGAACGGCGAGATCATGTCGCCGATGACATATTCGGGCGCGTCGTGCAGCAGCGCCGCCAGCCGGAGGCGGATATCGACGCGCGGCGTGTGCTCGCGCATGACGGCTTCGACCAGCAGCGTGTGCTGCGCCACCGAGAAGATATGCGCGCCGCGGGTCTGCCCGTTCCAGCGCGCGACGCGCGCAAGGCCATGGGCGATATCGGCGATCTCGATGTCGAGCGGCGAGGGATCCAGCAGGTCGAGCCGCCGCCCCGACAACATCCGCTGCCAGACGCGCGTGGACGCGTCAGGCGCGGACAGTTTTCTTCCCGCCGTCATTTCACCTTGAGGCGCGGGCTGCGATGTTTTCCGCCGCAGGTTTCATGACAAAAGCACGTCACCAGATGATCGTTGACCATGCCGGTGGCCTGCATGAAGGCATAGACGATGGTCGGGCCGACGAATTTGAAGCCGCGCCCAGCCAGTTCCTTTGAAATCTTGATCGAGAGCGGCGTCGAGGCCGGCACGCTGGCAGTGGTTTTGAAATGGTTGACCTTCGGCTTGCCGCCGACGAAGTCCCACAGGAATTTCGAAAACCCCGGGCCTTCTTCCGTGATCTTCAGATAGGATTTCGCGCTGCTGACCGCGCCTTCGATCTTGGCGCGGTTGCGGACGATGCCGGCGTCGTTCATCAGCGCATGGATCTTCTTGGCGTTATAGCGCGCGATCTTCTCAGGCTGGAAATCGTCGAAGGCGCGGCGGAAGTTGTCGCGCTTGCGCAGGATCGTGATCCAGGACAGCCCGGCCTGGAAACCATCGAGTATGAGCTTTTCATACAGCGCGCGGTCGTCATATTCCGGTACAGCCCATTCGGTGTCGTGATAGGCCACATAAAACGGGTCTTCGCCGGGCCATGGGCACCGCGTCAGGCCATCGGCATGCAGGCGCGCCGTTCTCGTCATGCCACGGTCCGCTTCGGTGCGGACCGGACGTCACCCGGGTCGGCAAGGCGGATGGCGAGGCTGCCGGACGTCAGCGGCGTTCCCGCATCGAGCGCGTCGGCGGCGCGATCGATCCGGATCAGCGCGAGACCGGCGCCGTCAGCCGACGACCCCATGGTGCCCAGCGATTTGTCGCCGGCGAGAATGGCTTCGCCCGGCGCCGGGGCCGGGCCGTCAAGAACAACCCGAAGTGTTCGGGTGCGCGCGGTGCCGCGATGCTGCATCCGCGACACCACCTCCTGGCCGACATAACAGCCCTTGTCGAAATCGACACCGTGCAGGCGGTCCATGTTGGTTTCATGCGGAAACGTGTCGCCATAGATGAAGTCGAGCCCGCCGCGGGGAACGCCCGAGGCGATGCGGTGCGCATCATAGGCGGCGCTGTCGACCAGTTCGGCGCCGATCAGATCGGCGGCTTTTTGTGCGAGTTCCTCGGGAACGAGAATCCGCCAGCCGAGCGCTGCCTGGCGCGGATCGGCGAATGTCAGATCGGGCTTGACGGTGGGATCGCCGTCCCATGCCGCGAGCACGCCGAGACTGTCCGACAGATTTTCGACCTGAACCTTGGCGCGCAGCTTGTAGAAACCGAGCTTGTCGGCAAGGCCTTGCGCCAGCACGCGCGGGCAATCGATCAGGAAACCGCCGCCATGGCCGGAAGGGGCTTCCGTGATCAGGAAATCCACAATTATCTTGCCCTGCGGCGTCAGCAACGCGCCAAACCGGCCGAAGTCGGGCCGCAGCAGTGTCATGTCGGTGGTGACAAGGCCGTTGAGAAAGTCGCGGGCGTCGCTGCCGCTGACCTTGACCACGCCCCGGTCGGCAAGAAACGCTGCTTTCATACCAAATTCTCTTGTGACATGTTGCTGCAGAACGTAAGCCGCCAAGTCATAAACGACAAGACCTGCGCGGCTTGGGCTCACCTCATCCTCAAGGAGCGGGTGCAGCCCGCGTCTCGAAGGATGAACAATCGGCACCGAATATCTCTCGTGCTT
>JAJYAH010000379.1 GCA_021779635.1 Pseudomonadota bacterium
AGATCGCCGCGATCAATGATCTTGAGCGCGGCGATGGTCTCATTGGCAAACATCTCCGAACGCCGGCAATCATAGGCCAGTGAGACCAGCGAGCGCAGCGTCGGCAGATTACCCATGTTGGCGCCGAAATCGCTTTCGAGGCCCCAGAATGCGGCGATCACGGCCGGCGGCACGCCATATTCCTTCTCGGCGCGCGCAAAGGCGGAAGCATAGGTCTTGATCTCAGCCTGGCCCTGCTGCATCCGGAACGGTGCTGCCATGCGGCCGGCAAATTCAGTGAAGATCTGCCCGAACACGCGCTGGCCGCGATCGCGGTTGACGATGCCCTGATCGTAGACGAGATACGGCGACGCCTCGGCGATTGCGCGCGGCGACACGCCGGCGGCAACCGCCTGTTGTTTCAACTGGCTAAGGAAGCGGTCGAACGACAGGCCGTTGTGACACGACGCGGCGCGCGGGACGGCGGCCACGGCTGACCTCGGCGATGCTGCGACCGGCCGGGCCGGCGCCGGCGCGAGTTGAGCCGGGGCCGCGGATGAACATGCCAGCGACAGCGCGAATGCCGCGGCCGCCATTCGAATTCCAGGCAAGGGGATCGGCATCGAGTTCAGGGGTGAATCATGGAAAAGAGAGGGCGGGCCTCTATATTACCGTCCGCTGCGCGGATTAGCGAAGCGTATTTGCTATCCGTCCCCATTTGCTGCCAATTGAAGCCCCTGTCAGATGCCTGAAGCCAAATAACAGCCGGAGCTGAACGAATGACCGAACAAACCGCCTACACGCCGCCGAAGGTCTGGACCTGGAACAAGGAAAACGGCGGCCAGTTCGCCAGCATCAATCGCCCGATCGCCGGTCCCACGCATGACAAGGAGCTACCGATCGGCTGCCATCCGCTGCAGCTTTATTCGCTGGCGACGCCGAACGGCGTCAAGGTCACAGTGATGCTGGAAGAGCTTCTGGCGCTCGGCCATCGCGGCGCGGAATATGATGCGTGGCTGATCAAGATCGACGGCAACCAGTTCGGTAGCGGCTTTGTCGCGGTCAATCCGAACTCCAAGATCCCGGCGCTGATGGACCGCGGCGGGCCGACCCCGATCCGGGTGTTCGAATCCGGCTCGATCCTGGTGCATCTGGCCGAGAAGTTCGGAGCCTTGCTGCCTGCGAGCGGCCAGGCGCGCGCCGAATGCCTGTCCTGGCTGTTCTGGCAGATGGGCAGCGCGCCCTATCTCGGCGGCGGCTTCGGTCACTTCTACGCCTATGCGCCGACCAAGATCGAATACGCGATCGACCGTTTCGCGATGGAAGTGAAGCGTCAGCTCGACGTGCTGAACCGGCGGCTTGCCGACAACGAATACCTGGCGGGCGATCAATATACGATCGCCGATATCGCGGTCTGGCCGTGGTATGGCGGGCTGGCGCAGGGGCTATTGTACGGCGCGGGCGAATTCCTCAGCGTGCAGGAATATACAAATGTGCAGCGCTGGACCAACGCCATCGCCAAGCGCCCGGCCGCGCAGCGCGGCCGTATGGTCAACCGCACCTGGGGCGAGCCCTCCAGCCAATTGCACGAGCGCCACGACGCCAGCGACTTCGAGACCAGGACCCAGGACAAGATCGGCGACAAGATCGCCGAGCCGGCCAAGGTGTGATCCGCTCTCCGCTGAGCGGAAGCGGTTCACGGATAACGTTTCATCGTTAAACATCGAAGCGGGCTGCCGGGTCAGGCAGCCCGCTTCGGATCATCGATCTACCCCGGCTCGCCCGGCTCGTTACCAGCCAACCGCGTTGAAGGTGACGCCGGCATCGGCGCAGTAGGCGTTTCCATACGCGTCATAAGTATAATACGAGCAGGATCCCGGATAGGCGGCGACGTCGCCATAATAACCGTAGTCGCCATAGTCATAGCCGTAGTCGCCGTCATAAATGCCAATTCCGCCATAGCCGTACCCGCGGGCGAAGTGCCGGTGGCCATGCATGCCATGTCCGGCCCAACCATGTCCGGCCCAGCCATGTCCGGCATATCCGGCGCCGGGCATCGCTGCATAGCTGCCGCGAATGGCGCCGCTGTGAACGCCGCTGAAGCCACCAGCAGGCGCCGCCGCAAAGCTGCTATGAACGCCGCCGCCACGGAAGGCACCGACGCTGGCGCCATGGAAGCCACCAAAGCCGCCGCCGCCGCCATGGAAGCCACCAAAGCCGCCGCCGCCATGGAAACCACCACCACCGCCGCCGTGGAAACCACCACCGCCGCCGCCACCGCCATGGCCGAACGCCATGGCGCCGGTTGACATTGTCGTTGCGAGGGCCACGGCCACCGCACCTGCGATAATCTGCTTCCGCATCGAAACCTCCTTCATGAGCCACAAACCAATTTCAGCCTCGAACCAGTATTGGTAATCAACCGCATCCGAGGCCGATTGGTTGCGTTGATGGGGGTCCCGGCGGGCTAAAATATTTATTAGGAAGAGCCGCCATGCGGCACTTGCGGACATAGCGCCGCAGCATGGCGGATCACCGAAGCGTTACCGGCCGCCTGGAATTCGTCTGACGGATTGGCGCAACGTCATCCGCCATACAGTGACCGAAGAGGCGGGTGACCCGGAGCCTGTCATCGGCCGCGTTTTTCGCGGACCGGTTGGACTTACCCACGCCTAACGGCGCGAGTGGATCAGCCCGTCGGGCCGATCCACTTCTGCATGCGGCTTACCAGCCGATGGAATAGCTCGACCCGCAATATCCATGTCGGTCGTAAGAGGGCGAACAGTACCCGCGATAATCAGCCAGCCTGACGCCGGGACCGCCACGGCCATCGCCGCCGGCGAAGCGCCGGCCGCCATGCCAGCCGTGTCCGGCAACTCCGCCGGCAGGCATCGCCGCATAACTGCCGCGAATCGCGCCGCCGCTGAAACCGTCAAATCCGCTGCCGTCGCCGCCGCCAGCGCCGCCACCGCCAAGGGCGAAGGCCATCGAGCCGGTCGTCATCGTTGTTGCAAATGCCAAGGCGGCCGCACTTGCGAGAAGCTGTTTTCTCATGAGAACCTCCTTCACTTGGCCACCAACCAGTCTTGGATAAACAACCGGGTCCGAAGTCGAACGGTTGCATCGAAGGCGCGCCAAACCGGCTAAAATATTTATTAGGATGAGGCGGTTGCACGACGCGCGCGGCGCAGATGATCGCGACGTCGCTGACGGCCGCGCGGATCACCGAAGGGTGGTGTCCTTCACTGACGATTAGGATGCGGGTGACACCGCCTCACGCGGCGCGCGAGCCGCTCTGCTTCTCGAAGAACACACTGGCTGCGATGGATCGCGGTCTCATCAGCACATCGAGCGCCGATTCATGTCGCTGCTCCGGCGAATACTCCGCCGCGAGCGGATCAGCCCAACGGGCTGATCCACTCTATCCGTTGCGTAGTGCATGCGGCTTACCAGCCGATGACATAGTTGGAGCCGCAATATCCATATTGGTCGTAATACGGTGAGCAGTACCCGGGATAAGCAGCTAGCCCGACGCCGAGGCCGAGGAGGCCGAGGCCGCCATAATAGCCGTCGTCGTAATAGGGGCCGTATCCGCCATAGCCATATCCGCCGTAGCCATATCCGCCGGCGAAGCGCCGGCCGCCGCCATGCCAGCCGCGCCCGGCTAATCCGCCGCCATGCACCGCTGCGAAGCCGCGCATCCCGCCGCCGCGCAAGCCACCGAAGCCGCCACCATGAAAGCCGCCGAAGCCGCCGCCGTGGAAGCCACCGCCGCCGTGAAAGCCGCCGCCACCGCCATGGCCGCCGCCGCCATGGGCAAAGGCCATCGAGCCGGTCGTCATCGTTGTTGCAAGGGCTACGGCCACCGCACCTGCGATCAATTGTTTCCTCATGGGAATCTCCTTCACTTAGCCACCAACCAGTATTGGCTAAACAACCGGGTCCGAAGTCGAATGGTTGCGCCGAAGGAGTGATCAGCGGGCTAAAATATTTATTAGGCGCAGCGATGCCGCTCTTGCGGACGCGGTCGCCGCAGGCTGTACGATCACCGAGGCGTTATCGGCCGCTCAGCGACCATGAAGAGGCGGGTGACGCTGCCTCACGCGGCGCGCGAGCCGATCCGCTTCTCGAAGAACACACTGGTTGCGATGGATTGCGGTCTCATCAGCGCATAATCGCCGAACGCCGGACAGCGCCGGAATCCGGCCCGCGCGTAAAGTTGCATTGCTGCGATCTGCTGCTCTCCGGTCTCCAGACGCAACCACGCAAGCCCGGCGATGCGCGTTTCCTCCTCGAGGCGCGCGAGAAGCGCGCCGGCTACGCCCTGTCGCCGTGCGGCATCCCGCACATACATCCGCTTGACCTCGGCAAAATCATCGAACAGCGCCACGCCGCCGCAGCCCACCGCCTGACCATGCAGCCGCGCGAGGAAGAAGCGGATGTGCGGCTGAAACAGCGCATCAAGCGCCAAGCCATGCCGCTGCTCCGGCGGATACTCCGCCGCGAGAACAGCCTCGAGCTCATCGACCAGCGCGCGCACGTCTTCCGTCGCGCTCGGCGCGAGCTCGATCCGCACGCCATCGCCAGGGTTCATCGATGCTCCCGTACGCGTTCATTCTTCGTCATGGCCGGGACAAGCCCGGCCATGACGAGCTTCGCCGAAGAGGACTGTCGGGCCAAGCCTGATCACTGCCCCGGGTCACGGACGCACACCCGACAAGATCGCGGTCGGATAGGCGTAGCAGAGCTCGTTGTTTTTTAGTTCGACTTCGATACCCAGACTGTCATCCTTGAGCGACCTCTCGAACATTTCCATGACCCTGACGTCGTCGCCCGGGTTTGGAAATGACCGGCCGAGAAGAGCTCTGACGGTATCGCGCAGATCGTAAAACGCGACCTCTGGCGAAGGCAATCCGACCCTGGCGAATAGCGCCTTGAGCTCACGCAGGGGCAGGCAGCGCACGTGGCTGGGATCGCGCAGCTTCTCAAGCCTGTTCCATTGCGCCGCCTTGGCCAGGTCTTCGGAGCAGTACATGTCGACCACGACGATGCGTCCTCCGGGAACGCACACCCGCATCATTTCCTTCAAGACCGCAAGCGGATCCAGGAAATGGTGGAATGAGAAACGGGTAACGACGATCGAAAAAGAAGCATCGGAAAACGGCAGCGTCGTCACGTCGCCTTGTTTCCAGCTGGTGTTGGCAAGCTTCTTCTGAGCGGCGAGTTTGCGCGATTGGTCCAGCATGGCCGGTGTCATGTCGATGCCGGTCGCATGCCTGACATATGGTGCAAAGGCACAAACAATAATGCCGCCGCCACAGGCCACATCCAGAACCGTGTCGTCCGGACCCGGCTGGCCGGCCGCCACGATCATCTTCAATGCCTGCTCATTCGTGATCGTGGCTGCGGCGTTGAACACACCGGCCTGACGCGTGAACTGATCGCGGATGAGTTCGGAGTGTCCTGGCTCGGCCATGGGTTTTGTCTCCGTGCACGCTTCTCTACGTCCTGGGGCCGTGGATTAGCGCACCGTAATCCGCCATTCAGTAACAATAAAGTGGCGGGTTACGCTTTCGGTTAACCCGCCCGACGCGCTGTACCGATCAATGGGTTGGCTACCATGGTCTCGGCAAGACTTATCCCCACGCGGATTGTGGGGACATTCCATAATCTCAGCAAAAGATACTTGCATCTTTACGTTGCCGAGTTCCAATTCAGATATAACAACCGCTTCAATGACGACATTTTCGGAACGGCGATTGAGGGCGCATGAGGTTTCGCTGTCTAGTGATTGCACTGGCTCTCTTGGCAGCATTCGCATCGGATTCGTGGGCGCAATCACAACAGCCTTCACAAACTCGGAGGGTCCAAACTGATCAGCAGCCCGATAGTCCCGGAGCCAGCAAAGGTAAGGCCGATGAGCCAGCTAGACAGCCCAGCAAGACTCAGTCGGTTGTCCCAGAGGGAAAATCCCCAGATTTGAAAAAAGAAACCGGCGACCGTGGCAACCATGGCGCTGAGGAGGCTTCCGAGTATTGGCCCTTCTTGATTTTCGGCACGCGGCTGAAAATAACTGACTCGCTGTTGGCACTTTTCACTTTTTGGCTGGTCGCAATAGGTGCGTGGCAAGGCTTCCAGCTGCAGCAAACCGTTTCTGCCACCAAGGAAGCCACCGAACTCGGCAATAGAGAGTTTATCTCCACTCACCGGCCGAAAATCATTGTCTATGGAATGGACGTTAAATTGGCAGGAGATGACAAGCCGCGTCACATTCACTTCAGGTACATCAACGCTGGCGATACGGACGCTTCCGTGACTTTCATAGAATCGCGCATCCTTTGGACTGCCAAGGGCATGGCTCCTGCCGGCATCGAACTTCATCGCCACGATACGATTAAAGAGCCTATCCCGGTTCCCAGCGGGATGAACGGATTCGCGATTACCCCTGATGGGGTCGATTTCGTTACCCTTGTCAGAAGGGGTCGGGGCGGCCACGACACTGCTTTCTGCGTAGGTGTCGTCGTCTATCGAGACAAAAATGATATTGAGCGTCGGACGGGTTTCTGCCGTCGCTATGATAGCGAACGCGAGCGTTGGTTGAAGGTAGAAGATGAGGATTACGAATACGCTTATTAGCGTGCCGCCCGGCCCTAGCCGCTTTAGTTAACCTATCTTGGTCAGGTACGGGTACGCAACCCTCGCAATGACGATCCAAAACCCTTATTTTTTGTTTCGGTGACGGGCATCCCTAGGAGCCCGTCCAGATAGGCGTTACGACGGGCATTTATTGGCAAGTTAGCCGGCTCAGGCGGCGTTTACGAGGGTGAACAGCTTCAGGAGGTTGTGGGCGGTGCAGATCATGGCCCACTCGGCAC
>JAJYAH010000380.1 GCA_021779635.1 Pseudomonadota bacterium
ACGGCGGGGATGATGTACTCCGAGGTCTTCTTGCTCACGGCGTCGACCTCGGCGAACCGGCTCGGGTCGTAGCTGGCGCGCGAGACGCGGACGACGGCGGTTGTCGGTAATGACTCGGCCATGGTGATTCTTTCCGTCATGGCGATCCTTTCTCCTGGCAATTACACGATGATGTACATCGTGATATAATATGTCCGACTTGAGTCCGTTCTGCGATCAGAAACAGACGTGGCATGGACAGCGCCAAGTCGCATCAGGCCGATATCGAAAATTGCACCTGAGCCAAAGCAGCGTGAGGTCCGTTCCGGGTCGATCGCGTCACTTCGGCTGTG
This sequence comes from Pseudomonadota bacterium, assembly GCA_021779635.1. Next base: position 333 of record JAJYAH010000380.1, read on the forward strand.
AGCCGGGCTCCCGGACTGTTGTGTGCGGCGCAATAAATCCGCGTCTTATCGTAATGGATAATAATGCAGCGCTGCCGGTGGTGCTATAAGCTCAAACACCCCGTGGATTTTTCGACAGAAACGATCAATTCCATTCTGGCGTGAAGCAGATCTCAAGCGGGTTGCGCGCTCTTTCCGGCGCGGCGTTGATGGGGGCAAAGAACCGAAAACAGACCAGCAAAAGGATCAGCAGGGAGGGAGCAAATGTCACGAAAATTGTCTCGACGACAATTCGTAGCTGCCACTGCCGCTACATCCGCAGCGCTCATCACCGCGCCCTATGTGCGCGGTGCTTACGCCGCCGGCAAGCTGACGGTAGGCTTTTGGGATCACTGGGTGCCCGGCGCCAACAAGGCCTCGACCGATCTCGTCAATGAGTGGGCCGCGAAGGAAAAGGTCGAGGTTTCGATCGATTATATCACGAGCCAGGGCAACAAGCTCATCTTGACCGCAGCCGCGGAAGCTGAGGCCAGATCGGGCCATGACATTCTGGCGGTGAACACCTGGCGGCCACAGACCGACGCCGACCTGCTTGAACCGGTCAACGACATCATGGATCCGATCATCAGGCAGAACGGCGAAGTAAATGACACGGTCAAATATCTCGGCCAGGCCGATGGCAAGTGGCTCGGCGTTCCCGCCTCCATCGGCAGCCAGATCAAGGGACCCTGCTCGCGTATCGACCTGATGAAGAAATACGCCAGCATCGACGTGCAAGCGATGTATCCGGCGGGCAGCCCGCCGAAAGCCGACAACTGGACGCTGGACACGTTCCTGAAGGCGGCGGAATCCTGCCACAAGGCCGGATTCCCCTTCGGCATCGGTCTCGGCGAAACCACCGACAGCGTGGATACCGCCGGCGCGATCTTCAGCTCGTTCGGCGCAGAACTCGTCGATGCCAAGGGCAATCTCGCCGTCAAGACCGACGCCGTTCGGCAGGCGCTCGATTTCTACAGGAAGCTGATCGCTTTCCTGCCGCCGGATGCAGCCGCATGGGACGACGCCTCGAACAACAAGTGGTTGATTTCCGGCAGGGGAGCGATGATCATGAACCCGCCGAGCGCCTGGGCGGTGGCCAAGCGCGATGCGCCTGAAATTGCTGCGCAGTGCTGGACCCACGGCTTCCCGGCCGGGCCGAAGGGTCGCTTCGCGCCCTACCTGCCGTTCTTCTGGACCACCTGGAATTTCTCCAGGAACAAGCAAGCAGCCAAGAGTCTGCTCGTGCACCTGTCGCAGCCGTCATCGATCGAGAAGCTGGTGATCGCCAGCGGCGGTTACGACCTGCCGGCATACGAGAAGCTGACGACGCTGAAGGTTTGGGAGGAAGAAGGGCCGCCGAAGGGCACGCTCTATCACTACCCAAACCCCTATCACCATCAGAAGCTGTCGATTGCGGCCTCGCCGGCGCCGCCAAAGATTGCGCAGCAGATCTACGTAGAGGCCACGCTGACGAAAATGTGCCTGCGTTACTCTCAAGGCGAACCGATGGAAAAGACGCTCGCCTGGGGCGAAGGCGAGTGCGAAGGCTACATGCGGACCTGAAGGAATGGATTTCAAGCGGCAGCCACGCCATGACACGCGGCCGGCGCCGCGCGCCTTGTATCAAGAGCGGCGTTCTCACCACCGCATAATAATTGTTGTGTGGCGCACAGGGGCTTGAGTTGCAAACTGCCAGCGACCCCGCCATTAATTTCTGATTTTCCGAATTTTCCTTGACCCCGAACCCAAATCAGCACTATAGCGATCTGGTCCTGCCCCACTCAGAGGAGCGTTGCGCAACGTCACCAACGTAGGGCGGGATGCGGTGGACGCGGGCGGCGCGCTTGACGAGCGTGTGGCCTGCGGACGGCGAAGTCGCGTGGTCCTGATGCCCCGACGCTGGCATCAAGTCGGCGAAAAGCAATTTTCGCCGGCGAGGGTGGCAAACAAGCCCGGTCACCCGGGAGAGCGCGAAGGAAACCGTTAAAACCATTGCGCGGGGAATGCCGGGTGATTCCGGTGCCACCTGCGGTGACTAACGCGCGTGCTATCTACCACACCACGCGCGGCTGCGGGCGCATCGGCGCCCGGCATTCCCTGCTCCCCTCTTGGGGGTGCACTGCGCCCTCTGATTTCAGTGGGCACACCGTTTCGGGTAAAACTCGCGCGGTCGCGCGGCGAGATCGCGAAGCTGTGGCTGCAAACAAGGTTGCTTGAAAGAATTTGGTTTGACCTCCTTGGACGAGGCAGGCTGGCTTGAGCGAGAGGGCTTTTGATTGAATCGGTTCCGTCGGCAGGGGCTCACTTCACCTCTCCCCGCCGGGGAGAGGTCGATTTGCGCAGCAAATCCGGTGAGGGCGTTGGGACCTACAAGAGATCGTAACCCCTCACCCCAACCCTCTCCCGATGGGAGAGCGAGTTCGTTTCCGTTGCCTTTGCAGATCGATCTCATTTCGTCCCGCTTTAGTTAGGAGTGCAGCCCGCCGGGACGGGCCGATCAGGCCATGGGCCAGCCATTCAACGCAAGACGTATTGCGATACGGCCTTTCAACTGGAAGAAAGCACGTCAGATCAAGCGGCATCGGACCGCCCGACGTTCGGAGGAGATTTTGCCGGTTCGCCACTATGACTGGATTGCCCATTTCGGCCGCCGGACGCCGGAAAAACCCGCAGTTGTCGACCTCGCCAGCGGACGCCGGCTCACTTACGCCCAATTCGACGCGCGGATTTCGCGTCTCGCCGCACATCTGCGCGACCGGCTCGAAGTCGGACGTGGCGACCGGGTCGCCGTGCTTGCCCTGAACACCTCAGATACGCTGGAGGTGCAGTTCGCCTGCGGGCGGCTGGGCGCGATCTTCCTGCCCCTGAATACGCGCTTCACCGTCCCGGAGCTTCAGTTCATCGTCAACGATGCGACGCCCAGGGTCATGATTCACGACGCCGACCTCAGCGATACCGCGCTTGCGGTCGCCAGAATCTGCAAGACGCCGTCGACCCTCCTGCTTGGCGCCGGCGGCACCTTTGAGGCCGCGATCGCGGCCTCGGCGCCGCTCGGCAGGTGCGAAAGCGTGACGCTCGATGACATCTCGACGATCATGTACACGTCGGGCACGACCGGCCAGCCGAAGGGGGCTGTGATCACCCACGGCATGACGTTCTGGAATTGCGTCAATCTCGGCGGGCCGGCCTATATCTCGCCGTCGTCGGTATTCCTGGCCGTGCTGCCGCTGTTCCACACCGGAGGGCTGAACTGCTACACCAACCCGGTGCTGCATGCGGGCGGGACCGTACTGGTTATGCGCGCATTCGATCCCGCAACCGCGCTGGAATTAATCAGCGATCCGAAGCGGGGCATCAACGTCTTTTTCGACGTACCGTCGATCTATCAGTTCATGGCGCAGCATCCTGCCTTCGCAAATTCCGACTTCAGCCGGCTCATCATTGGCGGCGTCGGCGGCGCGCCGATGCCGGTCCCGCTTTTGAAGGTGTGGGAGCAGCGCGGCGTCGCCCTGCAGCAGGGTTACGGAATGACCGAGACCAGCCCGGCGGTGCTGACGCTCGACCGTGAGGATGCCGCGCGCAAGGCCGGGTCTTCAGGCAAACCGGTCTTGCATACCGAGGTAAGAATCGTTCTGCCCGACGGGTCCGACGCCGCCATCGGCGAGATCGGCGAACTCTGGGTCAAGGGACCGAACGTCACGCCCGGCTACTGGAACAGGCCGGACGCCAACCGGTCCTGCTTCACCGACGGCTGGCTGCACACCGGCGACGCCGCGCGAATGGACGAAGAAGGCTTCTATTACATCGTCGATCGCTGGAAGGACATGTACATTTCCGGCGGCGAAAACGTCTACCCGGCCGAGGTCGAGAACGTCCTCCACCAGCTCGCGGCCGTCGCCGAGGCGGCGGTGATCGGTATTCCCAGCGAGCAATGGGGCGAGGTCGGGATGGCGATCGTGGCGCTAAAGCCCGGCCACTCCCTTGCTGCGGCGGAGATTCATGCGCATTGTGCGGCCAATCTGGCGCGCTACAAGTGCCCGCGCCTGATCCAGTTCGTGGAAGCCCTGCCGCGCAATGCGACAGGCAAGATCCACAAGCCGACGCTACGGAAGAACTTCAGCTCTCCCGATGCGATCGATAAGCTCAAGTCAGCCGTTTCGTAAGTCCCATCCATGTCTCGTTTCAAATGTGCATCGTCGATTTCCATCCAATGAAGGGTTCTCTCCATGAAGAATAAGAAACTGTCCTTGCTCGGCTCAAGCCTGATCTCGATGGCGGCCGCAACGACGCTGACTGTGCTGGCTACCCAGGGTGCGCTTGCCCAAAAGAAATACGATACCGGCGCGACCGACACCGAAATCAAGATCGGCAATGTCGAGGCCTATAGCGGCCCTGCTTCCGCCTACGGCATCATCGGCAAGACCGAGGACGCTTACTTCAAGATGATCAACGATGCCGGCGGCATCAACGGCCGCAAGATCAACTTCATCTCTTACGACGATGGCTATAGCCCACCAAAGACGGTGGAGCAGATCCGCAAGCTGATCGAGAGCGACGAAGTGTTCCTGGTCTTCAACGCGCTCGGCACGCCGACCCAGACCGCGGTTCAGAAATATCAGAACACCAAGAAGGTTCCGCAGCTCTTCGTCGCCACCGGCGCCAGCAAATGGAACGATCCGAAGGATTTTCCATGGACCATGGGATTCCAGCCGAGCTACCGCGTCGAGGCCCGGATCTTCGCCAAATACATCCTGAAAGCCAAACCCGGCGCCAAGGTCGCGGTGTTCTACCAGAACGACGATTTCGGCAAGGATTACGTGGCCGGCCTGAAGGACGTGTTCGGCGACAAGGCATCCAGCATCATCGTCGCCGAGGAAAGCTATGAGACCACCGAACCCTCGGTCGATTCCCACATTGTCAAACTGAAGGGCACCGGCGCCGACGTGCTCGTCAATATCTCGACACCGAAATTCGCCGCGCAGACCATCAAGAAGATGGCGGAGCTGGAATGGAAGCCGATGCATCTCATGACCGACGTCTCGATCTCGATCGGCGCGGTGATGAAACCCGCCGGTTTCGAGGCTTCCGAAGGCATCCTGTCGGCGGGTTATCTCAAGGACGCCTCTGACCCGCAATGGGCCAACGACGAGGGCATGAAGAAGTTCAAGGCCTTCATCGACAAATATATGCCCGGCTCGAACATCGCCGACACCAATCTCGTGTACGGCTACACTGCGTCGCAGACCGTGGTGCAGGTGCTGAAGCAGGCCGGCGACGACCTGACCCGAGAAAACGTGATGAAGCAGGCGGCCAGCCTGAAGGACTTCGCGCCGGATACGACGCTTCCCGGCATCAAGATCAACACCAGCGCCACCGACTTTGCCCCGATCGAGCAGCTCAAGATGATGCAGTTCAAGAACGGCAAATGGGAGCTGTTCGGCGATATCATCAGCGCCGAGATCGGTGGCTAAAGCATGATCCGGAAAAGTGGACACCGGTTTTCCGAAAAGATCATGCTTAAACAAAAAGATAGAGCGAGATGGCGATTCAACGAAGAGCCATCTCGCTCTAGCTAAACCTGGAGACTCCGTTCCGATTGAATCGGAACGGGGTTTCTATAGCTTTTTTGACGCGCTTTGCTTACAGACCGCCATCCACGTCGCCAGCCTCTCCGCGCGGCATCAATGACTGATCATCCAGGGCCGCGCGGTCGGAAAGCTCTTGGCGCCGCTGCGGGTTTTCTTGACCAGCCGCGAGGGCTTGGTCGAGCAACAGCCGCAGCCCGGCCCATGCGACGCCTTGTATTGGTCGACGGTCTTCGGCGCATTGGCGCTGCGCTCGTTGGTGGCGTGGGCCTTGCGCTTGTCGGAGGGCATGCAGAAGAAATTCGGCGCGGTCAGGATCACGCGCGGCGATTCGCTTTCGCATCGCGGACAGTCCTGCGGCGCATCGCATTCCGCCATCGGCCGCATGTCCGTGAACGGGCCGCAATCATCGCAGAGATATTCGTAAACCGGCATTTTCGTTTCCTCGCACCATTCAACTGCACAAACGCAACGGATGCGGGGCGGCGGATATGCACCGTCCCGCATCCTGTCGCGCAGGGACTATTTGTCAGGCGAGAGCGACACGTCGACGCCGCCCTTGATGTGCTTCACCGGTCCCGCCGACGACGGCATGATGTCGAAATCGAAGATCTCGGTCGGCAGATACAGTGTGGCGCAGGCGTTCGGAACATCGACGACGCCGCTGATATGCCCCTGCACCGGAGCAACGCCCAGGATCGTATAGGCCTGTGCGCCGGAATAGCCGAACTTCTTGAGATATTCGATCGCGTTCAGGCAGGCCTGCCGATAGGCGATATGCACGTCGAGGTAATGCTGCTTGCCGCCTTCGTCGACCGAGATGCCCTCGAAGATCAGGTAGTCCTTGTAGTTCGGCGTGATCGGCGACGGCTTGAAGATCGGATTCTTGATGCCGTACTTCGCGACACCCTCC
>JAJYAH010000381.1 GCA_021779635.1 Pseudomonadota bacterium
CTCCTCTGCGGCTGCGGCGGCGCCCGTCAGCAACTCGCATTCGGCCCGGCGCAATTCCAGTTCAAAGGCGAGTTCATGCCGGTGTTTCCAGCAATTTTTCGGCAGCATGTTCGCGCCAGCAGCAAGCTATGCGAGCGCCGCAGCCTATGCTGTAGACGCTTTAGCGCGTTGGCCTGCCATCAAGTTGAGTTCGGCAAGTTGTTCTCGCTCGGCTTTCATTTTGATGAGAGGCGCGCCGCGGTTGAGCTGATTGACGATTTCGAAGATCGCCTTTTCTCGCTGCGCCGGCGGCGTATGGGCGACCAGCCGCCGCCCGATCCGCAGGTGTGCCTGCGCCCGCGCGCCTTCGGGAATGAGAGCGTAAGCAGCTTCCTGCACCCGGTCGTGCGCAAATTTGTAGGAACTATCCAGCCGCTCGATCAACTCGAGACTAACCGCCTCCCGCAGATCCGCGTCGACCTGTTGCTCCGATTTCCCCTGGACGAGACAAAGCGTCGTCACCCCGGCACTGTTGCCCAGGCAGGCTAGCTCCCGCAAAGCCTTGCGCACCTCGTCGGGCAAACCGCTTAGCTTGCTGACCATGAGGTCCACGACGTTCTCGGTATAACCTTTGGCGTGGATACGACCGAGATCCCAGCACCACTGCGCTTTGTCATGATCGAATGTAAGCAATTCTTCTTGGGCCAGCGCGTAAAGAAACTGGATCAGGAAAAGCGGGTTGCCGCCGGTCTTGTCGTGCAACAGCTGCGCCAGAGAGGCGGCGTACGCCGGCTCACAGTGAAGCGCGTCCGCCGTGAACCGGTCCACATCGTCGCGGCCGAGGGGTGCCAGGCTGATCTCCTGCACTCGCGCTCCTGCGTCGCGGACTGCCCCTAGTTTTCGAGTCAGCGGGTGAGCGGCATCGACTTCATTGGGGCGATAGGCGCCGATCAGCAACAGATGCCGCAGATCCGACCGGGTTAATAGATCCTCGAGCAGATCCAACGTAGCCACATCCAGCCACTGCAAGTCGTCGAGGAACAGAGCCAGAGGATGCTCGGGCCGGGCGAAGACTCCGATGAAGCGACGGAAGATAAGTTGGAAGCGCCGCTGCGTGTCCTGAGGCGAAACCTCTGGGACCGGCGGCTGGTCGCCGATGATCAACTGTAGTTCGGGAACAAGATTGACAATGAGCCGGCCGAGCGGGTCCAGCGCTTCGCGGAGGGCGTCACGCCAGGGCGCCAGATCGGCATCGCTCTTTGCGAGAAGGCGCCGGATAAGACTCTGAAAAACCTCAGCGAGCGTCGCATAGGGGATGTCGCGCTTGTACTGATCGAACTTGCCAGAGGCAAAGAGCCCGTTGCTCGGGACCAGCGGCTTATGCAACTCGTGGACTACGGCGGACTTGCCGATGCCGGAATATCCCGAGACTAGGACCAGCTCCGGCGGGCCGCCCCTGACGACGCGATCGAACGAGGCGAGCAAGGTTTTGATCTCGCGCTCCCTGCCGTACAATTTTTCCGGAATCAGGAGCCGGTCCGGCCTATCGTGCTCGCCGAGGCGGAAGTATCCGATCCGACTTTGGGCTTCCCATGCGGCAAGGCAGCGCTGGAAGTCGCTCTTGAGGCCGGCCGCGGTCTGATAGCGTTCCTCGGCCGTCTTGGCGAGCAGCTTCATGACAATCGCCGAGACGACGCCAGGCACATCCTTCACCCGTTCAGCGGGCGGTGTCGCCTGTCTCGCGACGTGGCAGTGCACCCATTCCATCGGATCGGCCGCCGCAAACGGCAGCGTGCCCGTGAGCATCTGGTAAAGCGTGACGCCGAGCGCGTACAAATCGCTGCGGGAATCGATCGAGCGATTCATGCGTCCGGTTTGTTCGGGCGCCATATAGGCGAGGGTGCCGGCGATGGTTTCGGGCGGCTCGAGCGCCTGCCGCTCACGTGAGAGGCGCGATGCTATGCCGAATCCCGTCAATCTGACTTCGTCCGCGGAGTTCACCAGAATATTCGTCGGTTTGATATCCTTGTGGACGAGACTGCGCCGGTGGAGTTGCATGAGTGCCGCAGCGATGGCGATAGCCAGATGCAGAAAACGGCCCAATTCCATCGGCGTGCCGAGCAGCCGATTGAGTGGCACGCCGGCGTGATCTTCCAGCACCAACATGGTTCGACCGCGCTCGCGGATCAGCGCCAGCGGCCGCACGGCCCAAGGTCCCTCCAACTTGTCCTTCAACCCGTATTCATGGGCAAGTCGATCGAGGCCAGCAGGTGTGGGATGCTCTGCGGCGAAGGTCACGATCAGTACGTCGTCGAGTCTGCCGTTAGCGGCGAGGCGTCGCTCGCGGCTGAAAACACGTTCGCCGTCTTCCCACCGCACTCCGAGACCATCAATCCCGTCGGTGGAGATTGCAGGAAGTTCATTCATCCGCCGGACTCCGGAGTTTGCCCGCGGTTACCTGACCTGACAGGAGCGCTATGTGCGTTTCCGGCCTGGCTGGCCAGTCTACATTTGAAGGGTGCCCTACGACAGCCGTCATTGCCGCGCTCGCGGCACAACATCGGCCATCTCGTCCGGTCGAGTTGCGCTTGCAGCGGATTTCCAGGCGATATTCGGCCGAACCTTTAAACTGGTTACACCCTGGAGGACAATTTCTTTTGGTCGCGAACCGCCACGGGTCCGCTCGAAACAGGTGTGGTGTTCCAAAACATTGTTCAGCGGTCGCAATCGTTCGATTGCGCTTGGCGAAATCTCATTGCATCGCTTCTCGTTGGACGATGTCCATCAAAGGCGCGCGGCTGGTGCTGCTAGCGCGCAGAATAGCCTGCTTGAGCAGGTAGACCGATGCGGCAAGCAGCACGATATCCTTGACCAGAAAGAGGAAGGGCAACGTTGCCGCCGGAAAGCCTCCGGCAGGTGCCGCCCAGGCATCGGGGAAAAACGGGATTATCGTCACCGTTGCGACGTAGGTGGCGCACGAAGCCAGCGCCCCGAGGACAGCCAGCTTCTTGTTCCAGAATCCCAGAAGCATAACGAACCCAATCAGCAATTCCGCGCTGCCAAGAAAAAAGGCGGCGCCGCGCACTCCGAATACAGGGTACAGCCAGAAGATCAATGGTCCGTGGCTGATGAAGGGGACCAAGGCGCGCGCTTCGTAGTCAAACCATTTCTGGCAACTGAAAACGAAGAAAACCGCGATCATCGCCGCGCGCATGAGGTGATAATCGAGGTCACCCCGGACGATATCGAGCTTTGCGAGCTTCGCGATAAGCTGGTCCATTGTGCCGCTCCGATGCGCTGTAGGACATGATCGGCACACCAATAACAAAGCTTTCAAACAGACGCTGTACATCCATTATCGTGAATGCCTCAAACTTGCTCACTTTCGATCCGAGCCGATCTCCGTCAGGCGCGCTCACCGGCGGGATTTCAGCCTCTGATCGCGGCACAAAACCCATACCAAGGTATGGGTTAGGCATCACAATCGAGAGATTGCGGGTGGGCGCGCCAGAAAGCATCGTTTGGCGCGCATTGCGCCGCCACTCGGGCACCAGGTGGGGTTGACCACCAGGGAGACGATGTCATGCAAATCCGTTCGCGGCTGCATAACGATTTTCCAGGCCTCGGATGGCGACCGCTCGTGCACCAAACTTCATCAGGAGGCCGGTCTCTTCTCCATTGCGGTTCGGCGATTTGTGCGCGTCGCAAGGGTTAAGTCCAGTGGCAGTGCCTTTTATTGCAGTTGTCGACGATGACGAAGCGCTATGCTCATCCTTGGTGGATTTGATGCGCTCGATCGGGTTTCGCGCCGAGCCTTTCGCCTCGGCGGAGGCACTCCTGACATCTCCGAATCGATTTGGGCTGCACTGCATCATTGCCGACGTTCACATGCCGGGAATGGGCGGACTCAAACTGCTCGACGCGCTCCGCGAACAGGGCATCGTGACTCCGGTGGTCCTTATAACGGCTCTGACCGACCAACGTTTGGACGAAGAAGCGGCATCGAGAGGCGCTCTGTGCCTTCTCAGAAAGCCATTCGAAATGAATTCCCTGCTTGATCACATCGACAGGAGCATTCGCAAATGAAAACTCTTCAGGATGATGGCGTCGCCGGTTCGACGTTAAATGCGCCCCCGGTCATGCTGGACGGTGCTGTTCGGGAATCATCTTCCTCTGAGGAAGGAGCACCTCCACGGCAGGCGGCGCGAGCAACGGTCCGAGGGGAGAGTTGGAGCAGATGTTCCATGCGATGGGGCCGCCTCATGATGAAGGCGCAAGCTGGTGACAGCCACGCATACGAGCAACTACTCCGGGAATTGGATGGATCGCTATGCCGGTACTACGCCCGCCGGCTCCCCCATGCCGCGGCGGAGGACGCGAGACAAAACACGCTGCTTGCGATCCACGCCAAACGCCACACTTATATGCCATCGAAATCTTTCGGTGCCTGGGTATTCGCCATTGCACGCTATAAGTGGATCGATTGCATTCGTGATGCGTCTCGATACTCAGCGTTATCACCGGACGAGGAGATACCGGTGGAAGATCACGGACGAGCCACGATGAGCGCCGCCACCCTGGATCGTCTACTTTGCCAGTTGAAACCAGCGCAAGCAAGCGTAATCCGTCTGGTAAAGCTGAGGGGCCTCAGCATCGCAAGCGCATCTGACGCAACCGGCCAATCCGCCTCTCTCGTCAAGATCAATATTCATCGAGGCCTGAAGAAATTGGCGGCCCTAGTGTCTTGATGGAGCTGAAAGATTGCATCCGTCGTTGATGAAGGGTCTTTGCTTCACTGGTGCAGTCGTGCTTTCGCAAGCCCCGAAGCGTTGTCAATCTAACAAGATCACCTCAACCGCAATAATCCGGAAACAGCAGGACGGGACGAAACCGTTCAAACTGCGCGTACGGCTTCGAGCTGAACGGAGGTCGCGAAATGTCGAAGAAGCCCGCGAAACAGCGAATTGCATGTGCGGCGCTTGCTCTTGCTTTGATCATGCAACCGGCTACCGCGAAACACGCCCGCCGTCATCTTCATCCTGTCTGGCAGTGGCAGGGCGCTAACGCAGCGGTGTCACAACCTTCGAATCTATCACGAACGGAGCAGCGTCGGCGCCCGCCGGTCGCTAGCTCGATGCTGGGAATCTTGATCCGTGCAGCCGATGTCCCCGGCTTGAAGAACCGCTGCCGATCTATATTCCGAGGCGCCGCCATGCGTTTACTTCGTCGTACCGTTATCTCCTACGCTTTCGTCATCATGCCTTTGACGGCCATGGCCGAAACTCCCTCTGCTCCGCCACCACAGAAGGCGGAAGGCGAGGCAGACAGCGTGCATGTACAACCACGTGGGGAAGACTTTACCCCCAATTCAGCGGAAGAGGATGCCGTCCAAAAACGCATCACGATCTTTAACTCGACGCAGGAAACTCTGGACGAGTCGTTCGATAAGAAATTGAGAATCTGTCGTGGGTGTTGATCTGCATCCTATATCAACGGACGACCGTGTGAGGTCAACGGCCTCCCACTCATCCCGGAGCGAAAGTGCGGTCCGGGGTGATAAGGTTTCGCGCCCAAAGCGCGACGCTGCACCGGAGCTGGCGGTAAAGGAGCTTCAGCATCGGATTCGCAATCTGCTGAGGGTGGTTCAGTGTTTCGTGACCGATACCGAGGCGAACACAGCCGATGGCTATCGCACCGCCCTTATGGAACGATTAGCGGCCCTATCTGACGCGTTTGGCTTTATCGAGGGGACGCGGGCGCATCGTGTTTCGCCTGCGAAGTTAATCGAGCGGACGCTAAAGCCACATGCCATACGCCCGCACGGCCGTATCGTCCTTGCCGGGCCGAACATCATCCTCGAGCCGGAATGCGCTTTATCGCTTCATCTGGTCTTTCACGAGCTCGCGACCAACGCCTGCAAACATGCCGCACTGGCCTCCGCGTCAGGGGCTGTTGAAGTGTGCTGGGATGTACTTGAGCGAGACAGTCCGGCGCTCGCGGTCCAGCGGCGCGAGCATGGTGGCCCGGCGGTAAGAAAGCGGCAGCGTATGGGATTCGGCATGCGCTTCATCTCCAAAGCCATGATTGGGGGCGCAAGCTTATGGACTTTGTGCCGGCTGGTCTTGTGTGCCGTATTCAACTTGAAGTCGATCCATCTGCAGTGCAGCGCGAGACGACTATTAAGGTATCCACCGGCAGTCGCGTGAAGCACTACGGCGCCGACTGATGCTCAAACTGGGACGACGAACATGAACACGCTCATCAATGCGACATTGACGCCGATGGTTGGCGTCCTGCGCAGGTCCGGTCTGCTCGCGGAAGACCTCGACTATCATATCGTCCGTGCTTCGATGGTGATCCTGTTTTTCTTCTTCGGTTATCAGAAATGGTGGGCCTATGAGGCGGATCGTCTGGGGCCTTTCATCAGTAGCGGCCCACTCATCCGGTGGCTTTACCCGGCCCTCGGGCACCAGGGCGCAAGCTGGTTCCTGAGTGTCTGCGAATGGACCTTCGGTGCCCTGGTGCTCGCGGGCTTCTGTGACAAACGGTTAGGCGTTCTCGGCGCTGCCGGTTCGACCCTTACTTTCATCGCCACCGTTAGCATCATTCCCTTCATGCCGGATGGCTGCGACGCGTCAGCCGGCGGATTCCCCGCGATGACGGGAAATGCTCCCTTCCTGATGAAGGACGTCGTCCTGCTCGCCGTATCGTTCTATCTCTTGAAACAGCACGTGGCTCGCCTCGGATAACAATAGGTCTTCCGCACAGGCGTCAGCGGGAGGTTCGCTCCAGGGCTCGGTCGAGCGCCTGGACATCATCAGAAAGGGAGGTCAATGGAATGACAGTCGCCACACCCCTATTCTGCA
>JAJYAH010000382.1 GCA_021779635.1 Pseudomonadota bacterium
GTTTAGAGGCCATGGCGGTGACAATACGCTGCCCCATGCCGGTGGAGCGCGGGTCGGTCTTGACGTTGAGGCCGACGCCGTCATCGGCAATCGACAATGCAAGATCGTCGCCTTGCGCATGGAGGTCGACGTGAATCGGCCCCGCACAGTCGGGGTAGGCATATTTGACGGCGTTCATCACCAGTTCGTTGACGATGATGCCGATCGCCACCGCACGATCGGGATCGATCTCGATCGGCTCGGCCTTCAACGTCAGCCGCGACATCCGGTTGCCCTCGGCCGATCGCCTGAGATCCTCGAGCAGGGCATCGAGATACTGGTTCAGCAGCACGCTCTTCAGGTCGTGCGAGGTGTAGAGCCGGCGGTGAACCTGGGCCACGGCGGCGACCCGTCCCATCGCATTGGTGAGCGCGACCTTGACGTCTTCCTGGGTGCTCGAATTGGCCTGCAGGTGCAGCAGCGACGCGATGATCTGCAAGCTGTTTCCGACGCGGTGGTTGACCTCGCGCAGCAGGACTTCGCGCTCGGCGGCGAGCGCGGCATAGCGGTCGCGCGAGGCGTGGACCTCGGCCTCGGCGTCGTCGCGGGCCTTTTTAATCTGGGCCTGCAGCAGTGCGCCGTTGACGGCGACCTGGAGCAGGGGAATGAAGTCGCCATGGACATCCTTGACCAGATAATCGGCGGCGCCGGCCTTCAGGGCGGTGACCGCGATGCTGGAGTCCTGCGAGGCGGTGACGAACACCACCGGCGGCGCGTTCGCGATCGCCATGATCCGCTCCAGGGTTTCGAGGCCGTCGAGCCCGGGCATGTATTGATCGAGTGCAATGACGTCGATGCCGCCCTGCTGCAAACGTTCGAGTCCGACCTTGCCGCTCGGGGCGTGGATGACGTTGAAGCCGAGCCGCGTCAGGCCGCGGTCGACCAGCCGGGCCAGCGCCTCGTCGTCGTCGATATAGAGCAGCGTGGGCGTGGCAGCAGTCATGTGGCGGTTTGCGGAACCTGAATCACCGAGAAGAACAGCCCGAGCTGGCGAATGGCGTTGGCGAAGCTTTCGTAATTCACCGGCTTGGTGATGTAGACATTACAACCGAGTTCATAGCAGCGCTTGATCTCCTGGGAATCGTCGGTGGTGGTAAGCACCACGACCGGCGCACATTTCAGATATTTGTTCTCCTTGACCCGCCGCAAGATATCGATGCCGGTCATGTCGGGCAGATTGAGATCGAGCAGGATCAGCAACGCGTTGCCCTTGTGGTCCAGGCCGGAGCCATCGCTGCCGAACAGGTAGTTCACCGCGGCGGTACCGTTGGCGAACGGCAGGATGTCATTGTTGACGCCGGAGCGGCGGATATTTCGCTCGATCAGGCGCGCGTGGCCCTCGTCGTCTTCAATCATGATGATGGTGACTGGTTTGCTCATGTATCCCTGTTCCGGTTACTGGATGCCCAGGCTATCGGCAGTGTTATCGTGAATGTGCTGCCGTTGTGAAGTTCTGATGCGACCGACATGGTTCCACCGAGCCGTCGCACCAGCGCCCGGACGTGCGCGAGGCCGATGCCCTGACCCGGTTTGTCTTGCGTGCCGGCGCGGCGGAAAAGGTCAAAGATGCGCTGATGGTCCTTGGGATCGATGCCGCGGCCGTTGTCGGCGATCTCGAAGATCGCAAAGCCCAGCTTGGTCCGGCCGCGGATGGCGATGTCGCCGGGAACCCCGGGCTTGAGATATTTGAGCGCGTTATCGATCAAATTGGAGAAAATCTGTTCCAGCGCCAGCCGATCGCTCACGATGTTCGGCAGCGGCTCGATTCGAATCTGGGCCTCGGCCTCCGAAGCCTGATGGGCCACCGTGCTGGTGATCGTTTCGATCAGTTCGCGGGTGTCGATCTTGACCGGCACGAATTCGCGCCGTCCCTCGCGGGTGAGGTTGAGGATGGCGGTGATCAGGCGGTCCATCTTGGCGATCGATGATTTGATGAATCCCAAGGCCTCGGTGAAATCCTGCGAGAGCTGCTGGTCGGCGCCCTCGAGGACCGGCTCGGTCTCGCCGGCGGTCACCGGCGCCGCCGAGAGTGTTGCGATCCGCCTGAAAATATCGCCGCGCAATTCCTCGAGCTCGCTGGTGAAACCCATGATGTTCACCAGAGGTGAACGCAGGTCGTGGCTGACGATATAGGCAAAGCGCTGGATTTCGTCGTTGGCTTCGCGCAGATCGGCAGTGCGTTCGTCGACCGTGGTCTCCAGATTGAGATTGTTGTCGCGCAACTGCGCTTCGGCTTCGTCGCGCGCGCTGGCCGAGCGTCGCACCAGAAAGATCGAGATCGCGGCCAGCGCGACCACGAGACCGGAGCCGACCACCGTCACGATCGAGGCCAGCCGCTGGGTGCGATCCGCCGTCGCGGTGCGCTGCACGAACAACTCGTTCTCCTCCGCCCGCATGGTGTTGGCGATGCCATTCATCTGCTCGACGGATTGGTTGGCGCCGTATTCGCGCAGCATCGCGATGCCGCCGGCGATGTCGTTGCGCTTGACGAAGTCGATGGCCCTGGCGAATTCCTGCAGCCGCGCCTCGACCGGCGCGCGCAGCCGTTTGGCGTTTTCGATCTGAGCCGGATTGTCGGTGGTCAGGGCAGTGAGTTTGTCGATGTCGGGAAGGATGGTCGCCACCGTGGCGTCGTGTTCGGCCAGAAATCGCGGGTCGGAGGTCAGAAGGTAGCCGCGCGCGGCACTTTCGGCGCGGCGGACTTGCAGCAGCAGGGTTGAAATCTGGTTTTCGACCTCGATGGTATGAACCACCCAGCGGCTGTCCTGGCGCGCCTGATCGACGAGGATGACCGAGGTGGCGCTGATGGCGACCAACACCAAAAATCCCGCCGCAAGCAGCAGGATTTGGCCGATCGAGCGCCGGCGAGCGGCGTCAGGCGTCACGATAATCTCGCGTCATAAGCGCACGGAATTCAAGTATTCCCCCGGACAGGAAAGCTTTCCCAAACGTCCAGAACGCCAGTGCGGACAATTGGTTCCGGGGCGTTCGATTTATTTTCGGAGGCGCTCGCCGCTCAGCCGGTGGCCTTGCCGGCCAAATATTGCTCGAGCCAGTGGATGTGGTAGTCGCCGTCGATAATGTCGGGCTCGCGGACCAGGGCGCGAAA
This sequence comes from Pseudomonadota bacterium, assembly GCA_021779635.1. The sequence goes on from JAJYAH010000382.1 coordinate 3,149, forward strand.
CAGCGGCAGCGTGGTCTCGATGCCTTCCACCACCATTTCGTCCAGCGCACGGCGCAGCCGCATCAGGCACTCGGCGCGGGTCTTGCCGTGGACGATCAGCTTGCCCACCAGCGAGTCGTAATAAGGTGGGATGACGTAGCCCTGATAGACGGCGGAATCGATCCGCACGCCGAGGCCGCCCGGCGGATGGTATTGCAGGATCTTGCCGGGCGAGGGCCGGAAGGTCACCGGATTCTCGGCGTTGATGCGGCACTCGATGGAGTGGCCGTTGATGATGACCTCGTTCTGCGTCACCGGTAGATCGCCGCCGGCGGCGATCCGGATCTGCTCCAGCACGAGGTCGATATCGGTGATCATCTCGGTGACGGGATGTTCGACCTGAATGCGGGTATTCATCTCGATGAAATAGAATTCACCGTCCTCATAGAGGAACTCCACGGTGCCGACGCCGAGATACTTCATTGCCTGCATCGCCTTGGCGACGGTGGCGCCGATCTTGGCGCGCGCTGCGGCATCGAGCGCCGGCGAGGGGCCTTCTTCCCAGATTTTCTGATGGCGTCGCTGCAGCGAACAATCGCGCTCGCCGAGATGGATCGCGCCGCCGCGGCCGTCGCCGAGCACCTGGATTTCGATGTGGCGCGGCTTCTGCAGATATTTTTCGAGATAGACCGAGGCGTCGCCAAACGCCGATTTGGCCTCGTTGGCAGCGGTCGAGAGCGCCAGCATCAGATCGTCGGGGGTCTGCGCGACCTTCATGCCACGTCCGCCGCCGCCTGAGGCCGCCTTGACCAGCACCGGAAAGCCAATCGCCTGTGCGATCGCCATCGCATCGTCGTCGGGACCAACGGCGCCGTCGGAGCCGGGCACCACGGGAATGCCGAGCTTCTTGGCGGTTTTCTTGGCCTCGATCTTGTCGCCCATGAGCCGGATGTGTTCGGCTTTCGGCCCGATGAAATGCAGGTTGTGATCGGCGAGGATTTCGGCAAAGCGGGCGTTCTCGGAAAGAAAGCCGTAGCCGGGGTGCACCGCATCGGCGCCCGTGATCTCGCAGGCGGCGAGCAACGCCGGCACGTTGAGATAGCTGTCCTTTGACGGCGGCGGGCCGATGCAGACGCTCTCGTCGGCGAGCCGCACATGCATGGCGTCAGCGTCAGCGGTGGAATGAACCGCGACGGTGGCGATGCCGAGTTCCTTGCACGCGCGCAGAACACGCAGTGCGATTTCGCCGCGATTGGCTATCAGGATCTTGTCGAACATGTTGTCCCAGGGGGCGAGTTGCGAATGGCGAGGTGCGGGCAGTCAGCAGGTGAAATCATTTGCCGCTCGCTATTCGCCATTCACACTCTTATTCGATAATGACCAGCGGCTCGCCGAATTCGACCGGCTGGCCGTCTTCGACCAGGATTTGCGTCACGGTGCCGGCGCGCGTTGAAGGAATCTGGTTCATGGTCTTCATGGCTTCGATGATCAGCAGCGTCTGTCCGACTGACACCTTGCTGCCGACCTCGATGAAAGGCTTGGCGCCGGGCTCGGAGGCCCAATAGGCGGTGCCGACCATGGGCGAGGGCACCACGCCGGGATGCTTGGCGACATCGGCAGCGTCTACCGGCGCTCCCGCGGCAGGCGCGGAGGCGGCCGCTTGATAGTTCGCCGGCATCGACGCGGCGACGCTGATGTTGCGGGCGACCCGCACCCGCAAGCCCGCGCGTTCGATCTCGATCTCGGTGAGACTGGTTTCGTCGAGCAGCAAGGCGAGTTCGCGAATGAGCGCACTGTCGCTGTTTTTGAATTTTGCGGCTGTTGTGTCGTCAGGCTGGCGCGCCATGATCTTGATCCGAAACTTTCTGTTTGGTGACCGCCGTCAGGCTTTTGCCTTGGCGCCGATCCGGGCCGCAAGGCCATTGATCGCGAGCCGGTAACCGTCGATGCCGAAACCGGAAAGCGTCGCGAAGGCAGCCTTTGCGGTGAAGGAATGATGGCGGAAATTCTCGCGGGCGTGAATATTGCTGATGTGGACTTCGACCGCCGGAATTCGCACCGCTACCAGCGCGTCGTGCAGCGCGATCGAGGTATGCGAATAACCTCCGGCATTGATGATGATCCCGACCGCCTTGTTGGCATGCGCCTCGTGGATGAAATCGATCAGCTCGCCTTCGCGATTGGACTGCCTGCAATCGGCCTTGAGGCCGAATTGGGCGGCGGTTGTCGCGCAAAGCTTCTCCACGTCGGCAAGGCTGGCATGGCCGTAGGTCTCCGGCTCGCGCGTCCCCAATAGATTGAGGTTCGGGCCGTTGAGCACGTAAATCGTTTCGGCAGCTGTCTTTTCGGAAGGTGTCTTGGCCATCCAGATCCCGGCAATATGGCGGTGGGTGGCGCGGTTATAGGTAACATCAGGCCCAAGGGGAAGCCTTTAGGACCGGTTGTACCGCCCCCAAATACTTCATCCTGTTTACAAAAAGGCGCGTGGAAACTGAGGAAACCGCGCATTAACCAACGTTGGGGATGAACCGCCACGGCCGATGCCCGCGAGCCGCCGCCGGTTCGTGCGGAAGGACGGGCATCTCTGCCCGCCCTAAACGCAATGCTACGCGGACTAAGCGTCGAGAACAGCCACAATCTCGAACGTCCGGGGATTCACCACGACGATCTGGTCCCGGACGAGGATGAACTCATATCCGCGCCAATCCGGATAAATGCTCACGATCTCCGCTGGCAGCGGGTGGAACGACACGTCGCCGGGAACGCGGGTGCCGACCGCGATCGAGAAGTTGACGCTATTTACCGGCGCAACGTGCTGGTCTCTGATCACGGTGGTGATCCTGGTGCGCTGCTCGCTTGAAAGCTTTGCGCCGGCGCCTGCCTGACCAACGGTTTGCGATTTACCGTCGGCTGCGCCATTGGACTCGGCGTTCACGTTGCCGTTGCGGTCTCCGCGGCCCTCGGCCTTCATGCCGTTGCGGTCTTCACGGCCCTCAGCCTTCATGTCCTTGCCGGCCGATCCCTTTTCCTCGGTCTGCGCGCTCGTGCCCCGGGGCTGTTCGCTCTTCATATTGTTTTCCTGGGCTGACTTTTCTTTTTCGCCCCTGGGGTTGGCCTTCATGTTGTCCTGAGCGCGCTGGTTCTTGCCGCCCTGCGGCTGCATTTTTTCATCGGACTGCGCCGTACTTTTATCTGACGCGCCATTGCGATTCATCGGAGCTGCGGATGAAGGTGCGGCGTGTTCAACGGACGGCGCGTTGCGTTCCGTTCCGGTTCCCTGCGCATGGGTGAATCCGGTTCCGGCGATCAGCGCCGCGGCGGCCACCGACATCATAAACCGATTGGTCATGGAATATCTCCTCACGTGTTTGCACTGCCCGCGCCGACAACGAAAGGAGATGCGCGATGTTCCGAGATGTCGCCGGTTCCACCGATTTTGTTTCGTGAATGCGCGATGAACGCGTCGCCTTGAAAGCTGCACAAAAAGGCCGGCGGTGGGGCCGCCGGCTCTTTCGCCTATCGATGCCGCAAGGCTCGATGATTGAAGGCGTCGTTCAACACGTCGCCTTGCCGCAGCGGGCGATGCCGATCTTTTCCTTCAGGCCATCGAGGCCGACGGCGCCGACCACGACTTGCTTGCCGATCACGTAGCTCGGCGTGCCGTTCATGCCCATCGCCTCGGCGAGCTTGAAGTTCTCCTCGATGGTGGC
>JAJYAH010000383.1 GCA_021779635.1 Pseudomonadota bacterium
GCTGTGTCCGGACACGCGACTCGGTTCGTATTCTTCGGAAGGTATGATCCGACAAAAGGCCTCCACGTTCTGATCGATGCATTTCAGGCGCTTCCCTCCCTGCCAATGAGCCTGGATATTTTTGGCGTGGCCCAGAGCGCCGCCAATAGGACCTATGAGCGGCGCATGAAGGCCTTGGCCGAATGCGATCCGCGGATAAGGTTTCATTCCGCTCTCGCCAAGGATGCCGTGATCGAACATTTGCGCGATTACGACTTCCTGCTCGTTCCCTCGCAATGGATGGAGACCGGGCCGCTGGTCATTCTTGAGGCCTTCGCGGCAGGAGTGCCTGTTATTGGCCAACGCATTGGCGGAATTGCCGAGTTGGTGAACGACTGTGTTGATGGTTTGCTCGTCGATCTCGGGCCAGGTGACGCCTGGCCGGTTACCCTGCGCAGAGTGGTCGAGGACGGCCGTGTAAAGGTTCTGCTGAAAGCCGGCGTGCGAAGGCCGAGAACAACCACTGAAGTCGTCGACGAGACGTTGACGCTTTATCGCTCGATGCTCGTCGCGCAGCCAAAACCCTCGCCGAACGAAGTCGTTGTCGTCTGAAGATCGCGTGTGCAGCCCCGGGCGCCTTCGGATTAGCGCTGCTTGATCGTGTTAACGAGCTCAACCCATCAAGCTTATCAATAATATCTGCGTCACCTTTCAGTCTGGACCCTAGATAAGGTCGTGATATGAACGCTCTTCCGACTACGAAAGGATGCCCTTGGGATCGGTTGATCGATCGGGAGAACGGTTTTGACGCAACACGATTAGTGTTGGCGACGCTTGTGCTCCTCGAGCACGCCTATTATTTGCCGAACAATAGCTATCAGGCCGAGCCACTCTTCTTGTTTTCGAGAGGGCAGACCGATTTTGGGTCGCTCGCGGTCAATGGCTTCTTTGTCATCAGCGGATATCTGATCACTAGAAGCTGTCTCATGACCAATCATGCGCCGCGCTATGCCATGAAGCGTTTGGCGCGAATCGTTCCTGGATTCCTGCTGGAATCATATCTCGGTCTTTTCGTCATCGGTCCTCTCGGCGCCGATGATATCCGCACCTATTTTGCCAGCATCAATTGGCGTGCAACACTGGTGAACATGTTTTCCCTGCATCAAAGCGGTGCCGGCTATACTTTCTTACATAATCCGACCAGGACCATGTATGACGGCACGCTTTGGACGATCCGCTATGAATTCGATTGCTATCTTCTTGTTGGGTTGCTCTGGTCGCTCAAATTGCTTCGCCGCGAAATCGTTGTCGGTTTAGTAATTGTTCTGTTGATTTGTTATGGCCTGCAAAGTCTGAGAGTGATCAGTCTGCCGGTCGTCAATTACGGAGTTCCGGCGATTTTCATGTCCAGTCCGAACAACTGGCCAAGGCTTTTCAGCTATTTCTTCATGGGATCGGCGTTTTATTTGTGCCGGGACCTGATCCCAAAGTCGATTTGGATCTTTGCCATTTCGGTGGTTTCATTGCTCGCTGCTTTGCGTTGGGGAGGCGCGCACATCGCGATGCTGTCTGCCGGGGTCTACGTCTTGTTCTTTTTGGCTCTCTCCGGTGGCCGCACCCTCCGAATAGCCGGCCAAAAAATCGATCTCTCTTACGGCATCTATTTGTTTGGTTTTCCCGTTCAGCAATTGATCATCGCCTGGGCCGGCAAGCCGATCGGTCCCGAGATGCTCCTCTTGGTGTCGGTTCCGGTAACCTGCGGCATCGCCTATCTGAGTTGGACACTCGTCGAGGCGCCGTGCCTGAGATGGGCGCATGCAAGACCGAGACGGGGCGATATCGCCTCGCATCGAAGCTCTCGGATGGGAAGCCCGCAGAAAAATCTGCGTGTTGGCTTGGCCTTGGCTCAACCACGTCTACTTTTCCGGCTGCTTTCCGGATCGCCAGTCCTTCCGAGAGTTCGCCCGCTGTCTTATCGATCTCAAAAGGCCAAGGCCCACATTTAGGCAATGCGCGCCGATCGTGAGGATCTTTAGGACCGATTGCGCTGCGGCGTGAAATATGGCCCGACGTGTGTCTAACAATTTGTCTAACCAGGAGTATTTCGATGCGAAAAGTACTTGTCTGCGGAGCCGGCGGATTCATCGGCGGCCATCTGGTAAAGCGCTTGCGTAAAGAAGGCTATTGGGTCCGCGGTGTCGATCTCAAATTTCACGAATATGCGCTGACCGATGCAAATGACTTCATCATCGGCGACTTGCGCGATCAGAGCTTTTGTCGCTCTATCGTCGACACGTATTTCGACGAAGTCTATCAGCTCGCTGCGGATATGGGAGGAGCTGGCTATATCTTTACTGGAGAGCATGATGCCGATATCATGCAAAACTCAGCGACTATCAATCTGAACATGCTCGACGTCTGCCTCAAGCGGAACGTCAAGAATGTGTTCTATTCCTCGTCTGCCTGTATGTATCCGGCGTATAATCAGGAAGATCCCGACAATCCGAACTGCGCCGAGGCCTCGGCCTATCCGGCCGCCCCGGACAGCGAATATGGATGGGAGAAGCTGTTCAGCGAACGGCTTTATCTCGCCTATAATCGCAATTACGGCATGCATAATCGTGTCGCTCGCTACCATAATATTTTCGGTCCTGAAGGCACTTGGGATGGCGGCAAGGAGAAGGCGCCTGCCGCGATCTGTCGAAAAGTTGCGCGTGCCCGCAATGGCGACGAGATCGAGATCTGGGGTGACGGCGAGCAGACCCGTTCTTTTCTCTACATTGACGAATGTCTCGAAGGCTCGACGCGGCTTCTGCGATCGCCGCAGTTTGAAGGGCCCGTCAATATCGGCTCTGAAGAAATGGTGACGATCAACCAGCTTGTGGACATCGTTTCAGACATTGCCGGAAAGCGCCTGCGGAAAAGACATATCACCGGGCCTCTCGGCGTCCGCGGCCGAAACTCCGACAATCGATTGATCAAGGAGAAACTTGGATGGGCGCCGTCGCAGCCCCTGCGCAAGGGGCTCGAGGTCACTTACCAGTGGGTCGAACAGCGCGTTCTTTCCAATTCGATACCGAAAGTCAAATCGAACGGCGCACTCCAGGCCATGGCCAGTTGAACTGAACATGCGCCTTGCTGCATGCAAAAGCAGGTTGCGGCCGCAGATTTTATGCTGAACGGCGCCCGAGATCGACTGGCTTGATATCAGTGCGCCGTTGTCGCTGTGGTGCCACCCACGAGTTGCAATGTCGATTGCGTCCCAGCTGCCGCGGCCCCTAAGGCATAGACGTTGAGAGCTGCGACGAGCGGATCGTTGATCGTGCCGACGACCTGCCTGAAGAAGACCATGGCTTTGTTGGCTTCGACGGTTACGGAATTAGGCGAGTAGATCACGTCCTTGTTCCGCATCTGGAAGCTTTTCGCCAGTGAAAAGCCGGCGGGGTTGCGCAAGTCCAAATGATAAATGACTGGCACGATCGGTCCTGGATAGAGGGAGACATTGATGCCCATGCGCCGCGCGACATCGACCGGTTCGCCGCGATACAAGAACACCGCCGATGCGTCGGCTTGGCCGTCATTGAGTCCCCCGGCCTTGGCCAGGGCTTCCGCGAGCGACATGCGCCAGCTTTCAAAATCAAACTGCCCCTGCCTGCCAGTGGCCCCGAAGGCGAGAATGGTTTGCGGCTGGTGAAAGAGATAGATCGTGTCCGCGGGTTGGACGAAGATGTTGGTCGAGGGATCCCACACGAGGGCTCCAAATGGCGACACGGCGCGGCGCCCGTTGCGCTCCAACATCACCCATTCTTCGTAACCCTGGTATTTGGGCCCGCCTGCCTGAGCGATCGCATCGAGCACCCGCACGCCGGCGTGGTTCACCGGGAACCGGTTCGGTGCGTTCACGTCGCCGAGCACGCTGAACAGCGTCGCCCGCTGTTCGGTGAGCGAGACGACAACTTGCGGTTCGATCGCGCGCGCCTTGAGCGCGTCGACGATGGAAGCCTGCACTTCGACCTGGGTTCGGCCTGCGGCGTGGATCGTGCCCGCATAAGGTATTGAAATGTTTCCCTTGTTATCGATGAGCTGGTTCGGAAGCGTAATGAAATTTCCCGGCCGCACGCTGGCTTCGGGCGGAATGAAGAGCCCGCCTGCGGTTGCCTCGAAAATTGTCACGCTGATGACGTCGCCCACGCCAAACCGGATTTCCTTGTGCGGGGTGCGGTCGGAAAATTCCGACGAGAGCCGCGGCTCGCTTTTCGCGAGGATGTCGATAATTGCGGGAGTGACGTGGACGAGGGCGTATTGGAGGCCGTCGGGCTTGGTCTGGCCGTTATGGACGTCCCAAACTTCAGGGCCGGAACCAGGAAACGCGGCGCAACCGCCGAGGCCCATCATCGCCATCGCAGTCACAAACCCTCGATACCTCGAAAATTTCATCGCGCTGCGCCCGATCCCTCGAAAATTTCATCGCGCTCTGCTTGAATCGGGACGGCCGAGTTTTGACCATTCCCGTACCCGATGTAATTCATTCTCTGCAAGGATCTCCCCACGAACCTCATGAATTCATTAATGATCGCTTCGTTTAACAATCCATTAACAATATCGCCATTTGGTACCATGGCCGAGCCGGTGACGGAACCGATCCTGCGGTTTTCGCGCTTTTAGCCTCCGGTTGTTGCAAAAAACACACATTTCGTACCGGAAAGCCCGTGCGGCGGACAGCGCTTCGCCGCGGCGACCCTCTGCAGCGGGCAGCCGAACCAGAAGCAATTGCGCTTCGATCGAAGGGCATTCGTCCCTGGATTAAATTGTTTTCGCAAGGTTTTGCAAAAGCACCGCTTTTTCCGTCATTAACACTCGGAGGCTTACGATGAATATCGTCATAGTTGGATCGGGATATGTCGGTCTTGTCGCAGGGGCTTGCTTTGCGGATTTCGGACATAGTGTTATTTGCGTCGACAAGGATCCGGCAAAGATAGCGGCGCTGACACGGGGCGAGGTCCAGATTTTCGAGCCGGGCCTCGATCAACTGGTCGCAACCAATCTCGCGCAACAGCGCCTGTCCTTCACGACGGATCTCGCAGGCTCCGTCGCCAAATCGGAAGTGGTTTTCATCGCCGTCGGCACGCCATCGCGCCGGGGCGATGGCTTTGCCGATCTCTCCTACACCTACGCGGTAGCCCGCGACATCGCGGCGGCGATCCATAAATTCACGGTGATCGTGACCAAATCGACCGTTCCAGTTGGCACTGGCGACGAGGTAGAGCGCATTTTCGCCGAAGCTAGGCCTGACGTGGATTTCACCGTAGCATCGAATCCAGAGTTCTTGCGCGAAGGCGCCGCGATTGACGATTTCAAGCGGCCTGATCGTATCGTCATTGGGACGACCGATCCCCGCGCGCGGGAAGTTCTCAGCGAAGTCTATCGGCCGCTCAATCTCAACCAGCCGCCGCTGCTGTTTGTCGACCGGCGGACCGCGGAGCTGATCAAATACGCCGCAAATTCCTTCCTCGCCACCAAAGTGACTTTCATAAATGAAATCGCCGACCTATGCGAAAAGGTGGGCGCCAATGTACAGGACGTCGCGCGCGGCATGGGATCAGACAAACGCATTGGTCCGAAATTTCTGCACCCGGGGCCAGGATATGGCGGGTCTTGTTTCCCGAAGGATACGCTTGCGCTGGTCAAGACAGCCCAGGACCATGATACGCCATTGCGCATCGTGGAAACGGTCATCGCCGTGAACGAGCAGCGCAAGCGAAACATGGCGAAGAAGATCATTGCCGCATGCGACGGTTCGGTGCGGGGAAAGACCATCGCACTTCTGGGCCTTGCATTCAAACTAAACACTGATGATATGCGCGACGCGCCAGCGATCTCGATCGTCACTGCTCTACAGGACGCGGGCGCCAAGGTGCGCGCCTATGATCCAAAGAGCATCGAGCAGGCGCGGCTGGTCATGCCCAATGTGGAATTTTGCAAGGGCGCGTACGATTGTGTCGTCGGAGCTTCGGCGCTGGCGATCGTCACCGAGTGGGAAGAGTTTCGCGCTATTGATCTCGCGCGCGTCAAAAGTCTGATGGATCAACCCGTTCTCGTTGATTTCCGCAATATATACGAGCCTGCGGAAGCTGCTCGGCATGGATTCACCTTTTTTAGCGTCGGACGCGAGCCCGTCCGTGCCGCCAATCGGATCGCAAAAATTAGGACTCCGCAAACCGGTCCGAGCCCCGCCGCTTTCGATCCAGTCCCTGCGAGAAAAGCAAAAGTCCCCGTGACGATCCAAAACGCCGCAGTCGCAGGAACCACGCCTTGAATAGCTTGCTAAGGGCGACGCCGATCGACGCACATGCCAGCGCGCCTCCGACCGCCGGAATAGAAAGAATCTCGTCGTCGCGTCAGTCAAAAGCGTTATCCTTATCTCGTGGATCGGAGGATTTCATGACCGTTTATCCGCAGACGATCTTAATGTGCCCACCTGATTATTTCGAGGTTGTCTATGTGATAAATCCGTGGATGGAGAGCCATATTGCAGGCACAAACCACGCTCTTGCGCGGCACTAGCGCAGATCTCTTGAGCGACATGCGCGAGTGCTTCTTTCGACACCTCGACCGGGGCTGCCGGATATGGTCTTCACGGCCTGCGGGCCTCGTCGTCGGCAAACTAGCGATTGCGAGCCGCTTTCACGCCGCGCAAAGGCAAAGCGAGGAGCCGCATTGCCGTGCCTGGTTTGAAGCCAACGGATACGAATTGCTCGATTGGCCGCCCGACGTGCCATTTGAGGGCGCCGGGGACGCGCTGTTTGATCGCTATCATGAGCTGTTATGGGTTGGACGCGGAGA
>JAJYAH010000384.1 GCA_021779635.1 Pseudomonadota bacterium
GCGCATTGGTGCACAGGAAGTATTCTGGCTGCCAAAGATCGACAGGCGGTAACGGCTTCAAAACGGCTCGGCGAATCTCGCCGCAGTAATAGCGGCGAGATCGGTAACGCGGCCGCCATGCATCCGGTCGAGCCAATCGCCTTGTGTGTCGCGTTCGAGAAGCAGCCTGCGGTCGGGAAACGTGAGTTCGTTGCGGCGTAGATACAGCGTTCGCAACTCGCCGATCGCATGGACTCTGGCAACCCGGATACTGACGCGGAACGGAAACTGCCGCCTACGGCCGCCGATCAAGCCCTTGCATCGAGGTGACCTGCTGCGGGTTCTGACGCGAGGTGGCAGCGGAACGGGTAAGCCACCTTTCTCGGCGACGTAGCTTGGCTTAGTGCCGCGGGTAAAAATCTCTGATCCCCTCAAGAGGCTGTCGACCTTCTTGTAGGCGATCGAAGCTCCCCTCAGCAGAGGCAAGACGCTCTCGACGACCGCAATGCTTTGGGCCATGTCGCGTTCCCGCGTGCCAGCGTCCACCGCAAGACATGAGGCCGGCCGGGCCGGTAGCGCGTCCACCCTCCCAGGTGACGTCGAAAGTTCCGCAGATGCCGACGAATTCAGCCGACGTATCGAGCGCACCGGTAAGGTCGTCGGCGAGAAGACGGAGATATAAATTGGACGGGGCTGGCTCCCTCGGATAGGCGTCCGCTCGGGTCAGGAGAGGGCAAACACCACCGATCCTGCCGCGCCGACATCACCTCAACATGCGCCGGCCTATCAATGGAAGGCAAGCCAGGCTACCCTGTCCATCATTGATGCGAGAACATCCGCTTGCCCGCCACGTCGAGTTGCGCGGTCAGGATCGAGCCGCTCCCGGATTCGGTGATGAACAGCGTTTTGTTGTCGGTCCCGCCAAACGCCATGTTCGTGGTGTGAGGTTCTGTGCAGCTTCGGATTCGATAAACCGGCTCCCCCAGCGCATCGACAACCCACACCGCTGCCATGCCGACATGGGCGATGAACAGCCTTCCCTGGGCGTCGAGCGCGAGACCATCCGGTCCACCCCAACCACCGGAGAGCTGGATATAGATGCCGACTTTGGCGACGCCGCCATCGGGGTTGAGCGGCACCCGCCAGACGCAATTGCCGCGCGTCACGGCCAGATAGATCATGTTCTCGGCAAGATTCATCACCAGGCCGTTCGGGCTCGGTACATTGTCCAGCAGGCAATCGAGCGTCCCGCATTCGGTCAGGCGAAATAGCCTGCCGGTCGGATCGTGCAGGCCGGTGAGGCCCTGGTCGGTGAAATAAAGATCGCCGTTGGCGGCAAAGAACAGATCGTTGCATCCCTTAAACGGTGCGAGGCTTGCGCGCGTGAGATGCGGCCTCACCTTGCCGTTGATAGGGTCCATCTCCATGATGCCGTTCTTGTAGTCGGCAATGAAGATCCGGCCGTCACGGTGGAATTTCAGTCCGTTCGGCCAGCCGTCATATTCGGCGGCAACGTGAAACTGGCCATCCGGCGTGATCTTGTAGATGCAGCCGTTTGGAAGATCGACGCACCACAGATTGCCGTCGCGGTCGAAAGACGGCCCCTCGAGCAGCGAACGCGCCGGACTGCCTTTCGGCTGGTACCGCGCCCATTCATTGTCCGGATCAGCCTTGCGGAATTCATCCGGCAGGCGCGCGAACACCGTGGTGGCGAGATCCTTCGGCGGATGGAAAAACAATATCTCACTCCCTTACGCTGTGCTGGTCGCCAGCGCGGTTTCCCCCGCGCCCGGTCCGATCGGTGTACGTGCCAGCAGGAAGACTGTAAGCGCGCCAAACGCGAGCAGCGCACCGGCGACGACGAACGCCATGTTGAAGCTGCCGGTCGCCTGCACGACGTAGCCGGTCACGATCGGCGCCATGATGCCGAAGACGTTCCCGCCGAGAATGAGCAGGCCCGTGGCGCGTCCGGAGTCCGCAGGCGTTCGCAGGAGGTCGCCGACCAGGGCGATGTTGAGCGCAACGGCTGACGCCACGCCGCCGAGCGCGATCGTGATCAGCACCAGAACGAGGTAGTCGTTGCTGACCAGCGGGGTCAGCAGGATCACCGACCCGAACAGCATCAACAGCGCACCGAGCCGTCGGCGGCCGCCGCTACGGGCACCCTCCTCGGTCAGCAGACCGTCGCTCAGCCTGCCGAGCAGCACTGTCAGAATTACCGCCCCTATGAACGGCATTGACATCAGGGCGCCGCTTTTCAGCATCGACATGCCGCGTTCGGTCTGAAGATAGTTTGGCAACCAGGTCAGGAAGAAATATTGCGTATAAACGGCGCAGCCTTGCGTCACCATCAGGCCGAGCATCGAGGGCGAGCTCAACAGACCGCGTAGGCCGATCGAATGACCGTCGGCGGGTGCATTCTTCGTATTGCCGTTGCGCTCGCGGAGGATAAGCGCTCTCTCTTCGTCGCTGAGCCAGGTCGCCTCTTCCGGCTTGCGGAACCAGACCATCCAGGCCAAGAGCCAGATGAAGCCCATGGTGGCGCAGACAAGGAAGGTTGCGCGCCAGCCGGCCACGCTGACGAGCCAGGCCAGCACGAGACCGCCGATTGCCGGGCCGAAATAGGCCCCGGCGTTGAAGATGGCAGCAAACAACGCCCGCTCTTTCAACGGAATCCACTCGCGGATGACGCGGCCGGAAGCCGGATAGGTCGTGGACTCGCCGACGCCCATCATGACGCGCGTTGCAATCAATACCGAGAATCCGGTTGCCAGCCCGGTCAACGCGGTGGCGATCGACCAGATGCCTATGCCTGCGGCGTTGACCACGCGGGTTCCGAGCTTGTCGACGATGATGCCCATCGGCACCAGGCAGACGACATAGAGCCAGAGAAAAGATGAGAAGAGATAGCCGAGTTCGACTTTGCTGATACCGAACTCTTCGGCAATCGGCGTGCTGGAGACCGACAGCACGATCCGGTCGACGTAATTGATCGTCGCCAGGAGGAACATGAAAACGAAAATCCAGTAGCGGCGATGCTTCACGTTCTCTCCCCTTTTTCTTTTTTGGCGCCCGCTGACAGGACAGCTGGTCATTTGGTTCAACAAGCACTACGTCACGGCTTTCGAGCCCGCAAGTTGTCCGACAACACACCGATGGTTTCCGGCGTAATCAGGCCCAGCGCACCGGCGACATGCCACCAGGCATGATCGGCCTGGCGTACGATCATGCATTCGGCGCTGACGCCCATGTGCAGGCCCTCGAACGAATGGCCGACGGCGATGTGCGCGACTTCCTCGGGCAGGCCGACGCTCAGGCAGACATGCATGCCGAACACCGAATGCCGGAAGGTTGGCGCACCGCTGTCGGCGGGATCGGCTTGCCAGCGCGCCCGGTTGGTCGGATCGAATTCATATGGCTTGCCGACGTCGTGGCAGACGGCGCCCGCAATCAGGATGTCCCAGTCGATACGGGTCTCCGGATGCGAATGTTCGAACTCCTCCGCGAGCACCTTGGTCAGCCGCACGACGCCGCGCACATGGTCCGCTTGTGTCCCCTTGCGCAGCACCGGCGCACCCGGATTGCCCTCGGGCGGAATATCGCTGATCCGCCGGAAATCGGAACAGCACAGGGCGTAGCTCCAGGCTTCGACGCATCGCGCACCGAAGTCCTTGTTTGGAACAAGTTCGATTTCGGTAAAATCCTCAATGACGCCGGCGCGCGTCTCGTCGGTGACCGGGCGGCGCAGACCGGCGTAATGATGTTTCATCTTTCCCATGATCACAATCCTCCCGAAGCTTCAGGCGAATTGCGGCTCGATCGGCCGGCGCGTCATCCCGAGCGTCGCCAGGCAGCCGCAGAACAGCAGCGCGGCCGCGATACGAAATGCCCAGGTATAGCCGCCAGTGCCGGAGACCACGTAGCCGGTGATGATCGGCGCGATGAGGCCGAACAAATTGCCGCCGAATGCCGTGATCGCCACGACGCGCGAGACATCGCGCGGGTTGCGCAACAGGTCGCTGGCGAGCGTGAAGTTCAACCCGGCGCCGGTCGTGGAGCCGGTCAGCACCAGCGTGAGCACGAGCAGCAACTGCCAGAGGCTTTCGACCAGCGGCGCGAGCAGGATCAGCATCGCGAGGACGGCCATGGCTGCGATGAAGTTGCGGCGGCGGCCCGCCCGAATATCCTTGGGGGTCAGGATGCGGTCGCTCAGACGCGCAATTGTCACGCCGAGCATCACCGTGAAGAGATAGGGCACCGCGGTGAGATATCCCGTGTTCATGGTCGAGAGTTCGCGGGTCGACTGCAAATAGGTCGGAAGCCAGGTAAGGAAGAGATAGGCGGTGTAGACTAAACATGCCTGTGTTAGCACGAGACCCCACACGCTCCGCTGGCTGAGCAGATAGCCGACGGAGGAGGGTCGCAGCCCGTGCGAGGCGCTTGCACCATCTCCATTGCGCTCGGCAAGGATCTTCGCCCGCTCCGCATGGGCCAGCCAGACAACGTGCTCTGGCGCGCCGTACCATTTCGCCCAGGCGGTGAGCCACGCGAAGCCGATCGCGCCAAGAACGACAAAGGCGGTGCGCCAATCGAACGAACTCACCAACGCCGCCGTAAGGATCGCGCCGACGGCCGGTCCGGCGGAAGAGCCACCGTTGAACAGCGTCGTGACAAAACCGCGCTCGCGCTCTGGGAACCAGTCGCGGATCACGCGACCGCAGGCAGGGAATGTCGTCGCTTCGCTCGCACCCATGGCGAGTCGTGCCAAAAGGATCGAGACAAAGCCGCCGGTCGCGGCCGTCAGCGCCGTTGCCGCCGACCAGATCGCAATGCCGCCGCCGACCATGTTCCTGGCGCCGATCCGCTCGACGAGAACCCCCAGTGGAACCAGGCATACCACGTAGGTCCAGAGAAAGCCGGAAAACAGATAGCCCATCTGCACGGGAGAGAAGCCGAACTCGGCGACGATGGGTTTGGCCGCGACCGACAGTGCGATGCGATCAATGTAATTGATGATGACGACCGTAAAGATCAGTAGCGCAATCCATCCCCGGCGATAGGCCACGTTAACCCCCGTCTCGGCTGCGTTTCCGCCCGGCTGCGCTATCGGGTGGGCCCGACGTTTTTCTCTAGGCGCGCCAGACTTGAACTAATATGCGTAGGTGGATGCCTGTCCAATTAAATGGTTTTTCCCGCTTTGATAGGTTTTTTCAATGAATCGCGTCAGCATTGCGCAACTCGAAGCGTTCTACTGGGTGGCTGAACTCGGCTCGGTGCATCGCGCCGCCACCCACTTGAACGTCACGCAGCCCACGCTCTCGCTGCGTTTGCGCAAGCTCGAAGCCGAACTTGCGACGCCGATCTTGGAACGCCACGGCCGCGGCGTGCGGGTCTCGCGCGCTGGGCACGCCTTTCTTGCCAAGGTGAAGTTGGTGCTCGACGCCTACGGGCATCTCCATAAGGCCGGCACGCCTGCCGCGGTCGATGGACGTATCCGCATCGGATTAGCGGAGGGCTTTGCAGTCGCCTGCCTGCGGCATCTGGTGCCGGCGCTCGCAAGACAATATCCGCTGTTGCGTCCGGAATGGACCGTCACCACAAGTTCGGCGCTGGAGCAAGAACTGTTGCAGGGCAATCTCGATCTGGCTGTTCTCGTCGATCCCGTGGGGGATCGCGCACTTCGGCTGGCGCCACTCGGTCCCCAGAGCAACGTGTGGGCCGCGACCGCGGCGCTCGTGAAACGCATCGGAACGTCGCCTGGAGCGTTATCCCGCTTCACGGTCATCACCACGCCTCCGCCAACCTCGATGTACCGCAACACGATCGCGTGGTTCGCCTCTGCGAAGCAGAAGCCGGGGCCGCTCTGCATCTGCACCAGCGTTAATGCGGCTGCCCAGCTGGTCGCCGCGGGGATTGGCGTCGGTATCTTTCCCAGGAGGATGATCGAAGCCTATCGGCCCTCCGGCGCGCTTGCTGCCATTTCTACGAGGCCATCGCTGACGGTCGGCCACGTTTATCTCGCTCATCACGTCACGGCGGATGCGGACCGGATCGAAGCAGTCATGCGGGTTATCGAGAGCGTCACCGCCAGTCTGAATTACTTCGATGTCAAGGCAGGGGGTCGGATGGCGCGGTCGGATCGGCCCACTGGCCGGAAATCGCTCACTCGAAACTATTAAATTTAGGCTACCGGTCGCCAACCTTACGCCACGAAAACCTTATCAGTTGGCGAACAGACTCCATTTCTCTACTTTTCTTATCAATCGGCCAACTTCTCGGGCGCCCGTCCGGCCTGGGAGCAAGCGGGTGCGACTTTTGTGGCAGATGTGGCCCCGTTTGAATCGATGAAGCTGCGCATGCTCAACGGCAGTCATTCGGCACTTGCCTATCTCGGCTACCTCGCAGGCTACGAAACCGTGGCGGAAGCGATGGGCGACGACGCTTTGGCAGGTCTTGCGGAAGGCATCATGACCGACCGATGCCGACACTCGACCTGCCCCGCACATTGATGTTGACGCGTAAGGCATCCTTGCTGACGCGCTTCTATAACAAGGCTCTTCAACAAGGCTCTTCATCACCGGACGTGGCAGATCGCGATGGACGGCTCGCAGAAGCTGCCGCAGCGCATTCTTGCGGTCGCTGATCTCTAGTGATCTGGAACGCAAGTTCGTGACATTATATGATCGCTCAAATCTCTATAGAGGAGAGCGCTTGTGGCGAATGCAGGTGTGAAGGGCCGGCCGATCGCGCCGTTAGTGCTGAGTCCGCAGGAACGAGCGTACTTGGAGAGGCAAGTTCGTCGTCATCGTGTTGCCCG
>JAJYAH010000385.1 GCA_021779635.1 Pseudomonadota bacterium
GCGAGCCAGCCATTGTTATAAATGGCGCGGTTGCCGAAGATCTCGAAGTACTGGGTAAGATGGGTGCTCGGCGCCGTGGGGCTCGCGAAGGTGTAGAGCATGCTGACGCCTTCGATCGGCGTCTGCGGTGTGCCGTTGACACTCTTCGGCTCCGGCAGGCCCGCGGCCTCGAGGATCGTCGGCGCGATGTCGATGACGTGGTGCCATTGCGAGCGCACCTCGCCCTTTGCCGCGATCCCCTTCGGCCAGTGAATCGCCATGCCGTTGCGGGTGCCGCCATAGCTGGAGGCGACCTGCTTGGTCCAGGTAAACGGCGTGTCGCCTGCGACCGCCCAGCCGGCGGCGTAATGGTTGTATGTTGTCGCGCTACCGAGCTCGTCGTAATGCTTGAGGATGTCCTGGACAGTTTCGTCGACGCCGTTGAAATAGCTCATCTCGTTGAATAGCCCGTTCATGCCGCCTTCGGCGCTCGCGCCGTTGTCGCCGACGATGTAGAAAACAAGCGTATTGTCGAGTTCGCCGGTCGACCAGCCGACCGATTTCAGTGTCGGCGTATTCGCCAAACCCGGCGAACACTTCCATCTGTCGCGCGAACAGCTTCCTCTCATCCGCGCTTAGCGCCGCCCAATCCTTGATCGCTTCGGGCTTCGGCGCCAGCTTGGTGCCCGGGGGTACCACGCCCAATTTGATCTGCCGCTCCAGCGTTTCCTTGCGAATCGCGTCCCATCCCTGGTCGAATTTTCCCTTGTACTTGTCGATCCAGACCTTGGGCACGTGATGCGGCGCGTGCGTGGCGCCGGGTGCGAAGTAGATGAAGAACGGTTTATCCGGCGTCAGCGATTTCTGGTACTCGACCCAGTCGATCGCCTGGTTGGTCATGTCCGTCATCAAATGATAGTTCGGGTCATGCGACGGTTCGACCTGGGTCATCCCGTCATAAAGCAGCGGCGCCCATTGGTTGGTCTCGCCGCCGAGGAAGCCATAGAACTTGTCGAAGCCGGAGCGGGTCGGCCAACGGTCGGTCGGTCCGGAAGGGCTCACCTCCCAGGCCGCGGTTTCGTGCGACTTGCCGAATGCCGCCGTGCTGTAGCCGTTGAGCCGCAGCATCTCTGCAATGGTTGCTATGCTGTTGGGGCGCTGCCCGGTCTGCCCGGGGAAGCTCGTGGCGGTCTCTGTGATCGAACCCATATTGTTCATGTGATGGTTGCGGCCGGAAAGCAGCGCGGCCCGGGTCGGCGAACAAAGTGCCGTGGTGTGAAACTCGTTGTAGCGCAGCCCATCGTTGGCGAGGGTTTCCACAGTCGGCATATGGACCGGCCCGCCAAAGGCGCTCGACTGACCAAAACCCATGTCGTCGATCAGCACGATCAGCACATTGGGCGCCTTGGCCGGGGCCTTGACCTCGAAGCGGGGCGGCGGCGTCGCGTTCCTGGCGTCCAGCACGGTGCTGTGCGGGTACTGCGGCTCGGGGATCGGCAGCACGGTGCGATCGGTCGGGAGCGTGATGCCGATAGTTGGCTGCGTCTGTGCAACGCCGGAAACGCAAGTTCCCAGAAAAACCAGCGCACTTGTGAACGCGGCGGCGACGAACGTTGAGCGGGATTGGGCTTGCATCGCGAAGACTCCCTGACTGACATTCCCTTGAAAACCTGCGCCCGCAATCACGCATGCTTTTGATTTCGATCAAGCGACGCCAAATAAAGGCCTCCGTCGAAAGGCCTTTCGTCGATCACGTCGACGCGTTGCGCGCTGCCGTGGTGAAAACGCGCGGGCGTTACCCGTTCACAATCGATGCTGTCGTGGTGTTGCCGGAATATATCCACGCGGTGTGGACATTACCGCCGGGCGATGCTGATTTTTCGCTGCGCTGGCGGCTGATCAAATCGAGGTTACGTGGGGGCGGACGAGGCAAACAGGCGCGCGCTGGCCTGGATCGAGCAAAATCTTGCGCCCTTGCTCGTTGGTCCAGCCACGGCGGTGGCCGGCCCGGTGATCGTCCATACGTTGGCGTAGCCAGCTGGCGCCCTGGAACCTTGGCGACCACCTTGACAGATGAGCTACCGATGCTCAGGTTTCAAATCTGCCCTCATGAAGGGCGGCAGGCCGACGGGCGTATCGCGTTGGCCGTGAAAACTTCGGAGGTTCTTAAATGACACCACCGGGTAAAACTGCCGCGATCACCGTTGTTGCATCGGTTCGGGCTTCAGCGTAGCGGCTCTTCGCGAACAACACGTCGGGAGCGGCCTATGGGCCTCATCAGTAAGGCATGGACCAACTTGGCCCCTCCTGGCGCGCGACGTTTGACAATAGAAGCTGGGATAGATTTTGGTGCTGTGCGAACTGACTTTCAGCCAGGGCGACCTGCGGCGGGTTCGCTCTGTCCCCCCTGACCCGGCGGGAGGACTGTGACGGTCGCCCCCAGTTTCACCCGATCATATAGATCGATCACGTCCTCGTTGGTCATGCGGATGCAACCGGATGATACGGCTTGGCCGATATATTGCGGCTGGTTGGTACCGTGGATCCGATACAGGGTGTCCTTGTTGCCTTGAAAAAGATAGAGCGCCCGCGCGCCCAGCGGATTAGCCGGACCGCCTGGAACGCGGTCCGGGAAGGGGCCGAGACGCGCCCGGATATCCGGCGTCGGGATCCAGTCCGGCCATTCAGACATCCGGCCAACGGTCGCGACGCCGGACCAGGCCAACGCTTCGTTCCCGACCGCGACGCCATAGCGGACGGCTTTGCCCCCGGGCAGCACGTAATAGAGATAGCGCGCATCACTGTTGACCAGGATCGTTCCCGGCGGCTCCTTGTAGGGATAGTCGACGACATGCCGGCGGAACTGCTCCGGAATGTCCGCCTGGGCGTAAGGCGGATTGGCCAGCAATTCCCGGTCCCTTGGAGTCAAATTCGCGTCCGGCGTCGACGACGAAAAGCGCGCCGAGTCCGTGCAGCCGCCGAGAACCAGCCCGAGCAGCCCCACGAGCAACAACACGAGCCTGGACCTCGGCATCGCCACCCTCCAAAGCGTGACTTTACGTCATTGTTTCTCGAATAGCGCAGAAATCAAGGCCGGATCGGACGTGCGGCGATGCCGGAAGCAAGTCCGAAGTGGTGGAAAGCCACCCGACATCCACCCCACCTTGTCAGCGCGCGGCGCCGCGGACGGCCGAACTTCCGTGGGTCTCGACCGCGCTATTGCTCCAATTGAATGCGCGCGCTTTTAGCTCCGTTCAACAGCCGCCTGAGATGAAAGCCGGCAAGTGTGTCGCTGGCATGCAACCCGACCAGCGCCGCGAAGGCCGGCATCGCTGCGGTGTCTCCGGCCTCCAGTTTGGCGAAGGCATCGCAATATTGCGCCGTCGCCGGCGCCTCAAACGTCGCCTCCGCCAAGGGCTCGTAGGCCCGCAGCGGCTCGCTGCGCCCGCGCAACATCAGATCGCCGACCGGCCTGCCGCGAAACGCCGTTGCGCCATCGGCGACCGCGGCGCTGACGCAAATGCGCGTGCCGAGAAACTTGTTGGCGGCCTCCAGCCGCGCCGCCGTGTTGATGGTATCGCCATAAGCCGTATAGTCGAAGAAGCGGCCGCCGCCGAAATTACCGACCAGCGCCGGGCCGGCGTGAACACCAATGCGGGTTGCGCCGAAATTCACGCCCTTCGATTTCCAGCGCTCGCGGAACGCCTCCGCCCAGGCATCGAGATCATGCGCGCAGGCAATTGCGCGGGTCGCATAATCCGGCTGGTCGCCCGGCGCGTTGAAAAGAATCTCGATGGCATCGCCGATGATCTTGGCGACCGTACCTTCC
Organism: Pseudomonadota bacterium; assembly: GCA_021779635.1. The sequence continues at coordinate 3,809 of JAJYAH010000385.1, forward strand.
TGCGCAAAGACGACATCGGTCATGCCGCCCACATATTCGTTGAGCAGCGTGCCCAGCACCTCGGGCGCGGCGGTCTCTACCAGCGAGGTGAACCCGGCGATATCGGTGAAGATCACCGCGACATCGCGCCAGTGCACATCCATACCGTCCCCTTCGCCGGCGGCAGCAAGCTTCGAAGCGATCTGCGGCGAGAAATACCGCGAAAGCGACGCATGCGCGCGCTCGGCCTCGAACTGGCGACGGCGCGCCTCGCGCATCATCTCGATGTGGCGGATGGTCTTGTCGATGGTCATTTCGAGATCGCCGAAATCGATCGGCTTGGTCAGGAAATCGAACGCTCCCCGATTCATCGCGGTGCGAATGTTGCTCATGTCGCCATAGGCCGAGACGATAATGGTCGATTTCTTGTCTTCGGCCTCCTGCAGTTTCTGCAGCAATGACAGGCCGTCCATCCGCGGCATGTTGATGTCGGAAACCACCATATCGACCGGATGGTCCGCGATCGATTGCAGTGCCTCGATGCCATCATGTGCGAATACGAACGCTACCGCGTTGTCGCGAATTTGCCTGCGGAATTTCTGCAGGATCAGAGCCTCAAGGTCGGGCTCATCATCGACGACGAGGATGGTTGCGGTCATGCGGCCTGCCCAAGACGGGTGTCGATCTCGTGACGCAACAGCGCGAAGTCGATCGGTTTGGTCAAAAGGCCGACCGCGCCGCGCTCGATCGCCTTGCGGCGCGTTTCCGCATCGCCATACGCGGTAATCATGATCACGGGAACATCGGGCCGCTCGGCGCGCACCTTCGGCAGCATTTCAAGCCCGCTCATGCCGGGCATATTGATGTCGGACAGGATCAGGATCAGCGACGGATCCTTGATCTCGGCGGCCCGCAGAAGCGCTTCAGGCGCGGACGGAGCGAACTCCATGGTAAAGCGTCCGGATTTCAGGTCACGGCGGAATTGCTGGCGAAACAATGCTTCAACATCGGGCTCGTCATCGACGACGAGGATAAAAACGCTCAATTGGTGCCTCCAGCCTGCGACTGCGCCGCTGTTCGCGGCAGCGTGATAATGAATTCGGTAAATGCGCCAGGTGTCGTTTCGACGTCAATCTTGCCGCCGTGTTGTTTCACGATGATGTCGTGGCTCATCGACAGGCCAAGTCCGGTGCCCTCGCCGGCGGGCTTGGTGGTGAAGAAGGGGTTGAACATTTTCTCCTTCACCTCGGCCGGGATTCCGGTACCGTTGTCGCGAATCCGGATTTCGACCCTGTTGCCGAGGTTTCTCGTGGTCGCGCTCAAGGTCGGCTCGAAGCCGGCGTCGCCGGCCTCCTTGCGCTTGGTGGCGGCGTAAAAGCCGTTGGAAACGAGATTAAGGAACACCCGCGTGATCTCCTGCGGGTAAAGGTCGATCATTCCGGCAGATGGATCGAGGTCGCGCTTGAGCGTGATGTTGAAGGCCGGTTTTTCCGCCCGCGCGCCGTGGTAGGCCAGATTGAGGCTTTCCTCGACGATCGCGTTGATGTCGGCGGGCCGGTGCTCGCCCGATCCCTCGCGCGAATGCAGCAGCATGTTCTTGACGATCGAATCGGCGCGCTTGCCGTGCTGCACCACCTTTTCGAGGTTGCCCTTCAGCATCTGCGTCAGTTCATCGACTTCCTCGCGCATTTTGCTGTCGAGATCAGCCGGTTTGAGCAGATCGCTCAGTTCGTCGAGCAATTCGCCCGACAGCGCCGAGAAATTATTGACGAAGTTGAGCGGGTTCTTGATCTCGTGGGCAATGCCGGCGGTGAGCTGGCCGAGCGAAGCCAGCTTTTCGGTCTGCACCAGCCGGTCCTGCGCGGTGCGCAATTCGTCGAGCGACCGGGACAGCTCTCTGGTGCGCGCCTGCACCTGGTCGAACAGACGCACGTTCTCGATGGCAATGACCGCCTGGTCGGCAAAGGTCTGCACCAGATCGATCTGCCGCTGGCTGAACGGTCCGGGCGTCGGCCTTCCAAGCAGCAACACGCCTTCGACTGCGCCGTCACGCATCAGCGGCACCGCGAGGACCGCCCGGTAGGCGCCGATCGTCGGCGCATTCCCAAAATTATATTCGGGATCGGCTTGCACGTCCGCGACGTGGACAGGCTTGCCGTCCGTAAAGACCCGGCCGGTGATTGTCTCGCGGCCAGGCCTGATCGGGTTGGCTTGCATGAAATCGATGAAGGCCTGCGTACAGCCGGATTCGGCCTGTAGCCGCATGACCTCGCCATCGCGCAGGCAGATGATTCCCAGCGATGCGCCGCACAGCGACTGTGCAGACTCGGTCAGCGTGGTCAGCACCGATTTCAGGTCGAACGCCGAGCGGCTGATGACTTTCAGCACGTCGGCGGTCGCAGTCTGCTGCTGCAGCGATTCCTGCAGGTCGGCCGTCTTCGCCTGCACGTCTTTGAACAGGCGCACATTCTCGATTGCGATCAAGGCCTGGTCACGGAACGATTCGGCCAGCGCGATCTCGCTCTCGCCGAAGATATTGGCCTGTTTACCGGCCAAGGCCAGAACGCCGATGCATTCGGCTTCGCGCAACAGCGGCAAAAACAGAGCGGAGTTCACGCCGATCAGCGCCTGCATCTGACGCTCGTGCTCGGGCAGGTCGATCAACGACCAGTCCGGCAGATGCACGTTTTTCTTTCCGACGATGGCGCGCGATGGAAAGTTAGCGTCGGGGTCGACCGGCAAATGCGAGGGTCCGAGGTCGGGAAGCGGCCCGCCCGGTCCGGCCGCCGCAGCAGGCGAGAAGGTGGCGCCGTCGGAACGCAACACGAATGCGATATCGCAGCGGATCAGCCGCACGGCTGTCTGGACAATGGCGTCGAATACGGGCTGTACGTCGGCCGGGGATTGACTTATCACGCGCAGGATTTCCGACGTCGCAGTCTGCCGCTCCAGTGCCTCCTTCGTTTCGTTGAACAACCGCGCGTTCTCGATGGCGATCACCGCCTGGT
>JAJYAH010000386.1 GCA_021779635.1 Pseudomonadota bacterium
GCGAGCGTAGCACCAGCGCATGCAGCGAGGCCTGCGGCGCGTGGTCGTCGGTGTAGCGGCCCTTGCCGCGAATGAGCGCATCGTCTTCCTTGCGCAGGACGCTTTGACCGACGCCGAATTTAATGGGAGCCATCATATCTCCGATTGCAGGTCCGATTTTGCGCCATATTGCAGCGGATCGGGTGGAAGCGCAAACGGCTTTAGCTGCTCATCGGGGCTTTCGTTTTGCGAAGCCGGCCCGCATGCGTTTTGACATCAGCTTAGCGCGGCAATGGCCGATCGCGGACCAGCGAAAATATCCATCCCCTGCCGAACAGCAGCAGAATCGTAAAACCATAAACGAACGCCCCGACCGCCATCAGCCATACCAGCGAGATCTCGTCGCGGAACGCGCTCAATTGGGCGAACTCAATCGCCGCAAATTTGGCGGCAAGCCAAAACGCCGCGGAGAGCACGGCGCCGCAAACCACGAACTTGACCAGCGATCGCATCAGCCCCTTGTCGAGATCGAGGTACCCGGCCCGTACCGCAAAACCGAGCACCAGCAGAAGATTGATCCAGGCGCCGACTGCCGTCGCCAGCGCAAGCCCGATCTGCGCCAGCGGCCCCATCAGCAAAACCTTCAGGAGCACGTTGACGGTGAGACCGGTCAGCGATGCTTTCACCGGCGTAGCGGTGTCCTTGCGGGCGTAGAATGTCGCGACCGCGCTGCGGATCGTCACGAACGGAATCAGACCGACCGCGTAGGCGGCAAGCGTAGCGGCGGCCGCCGCCGCATCGGCCTTGGTGAACGCGCCGCGTGCGAACATCGCGCGCATGATCACATCGGGCACGGTGATAAACGCGGCGACGAACGGCACCGTCGCCAGCAGAGTGAACTCGAAGGCACGGCGCTGCGAGGCTGCGGCACCGGCATCGTCGCCGGCCGTAATCCGCCGCGACATTTCCGGCAGCAGCACGGTGCCGATCGCAATGCCGATGACGCCGATCGGCAATTGATAGAGCCGCTCGGCATAGTACAGCGCCGACAGCGCGCCGGCGGGCAGGAACGTCGCGATGATGGTGTCGGCGAAGATCGCGACCTGCGTGCCCATCGAACCCAGGGTCGCCGGGCCGACCGCGCGGAAAAAGGCGCGCACGTCCTCATCCAGCCGCAACGGCGCAAAGCGCGGCAGGCCGCCATGGCGGGCCAGATCGCCGGCGAGCAGGAAATATTGCAGGAAGCCCGAGATCAATACCCCCCACGCCGCGGCGTGGCCGGGGCTGGGAAAGAATGCCGCCAGCGCCAGCGTCGCCATCATCGAGATATTGAGAAAGATCGACGCGGCGGCAGCACTGGCGAAGCGGTGCATGACGTTGAGCATGCCGCCATAGAGCGTCACCAGCGTGATCAGCAGCAAATAGGGAAAGGTGATCCGGGTCAGTTCGATCGCAAGCCGGCGCTGCTCGGGCTCATCGGTAAAGCCCGGCGCAAGGATGCTCATCGCCTGCGGCATGAACAGCAACGCCACCACCAGCAGCACGATCTGCGAGGCGAACAGCAAGGTAAAGATGCGGTTGGCGAACAGCCGCGCCGACGTCTCGCCGCCGTCGCCCTGAACATGGGCATAGGCCGGAATGAAGGCCGCGTTGAAGGCGCCCTCGGCGAAAATCGCACGAAAATTGTTCGGCAGCCGCAGCGCCACGAAAAACGCATCCGCCACCGGCCCGGCGCCGAGGATGGCCGCGAGCATGATGTCGCGCGCAAAGCCCGTCAGCCGCGAAAGGAGCGTATAACCGCCAACGGTGAAAATACGACCGAGCATCCGCCGCTTCTAGCGCATATTCGGTTCCGATTGCATCGGAACCGAAGCGCCATCGTTCTATTTTGACGCGTTTTCTTCACGCGAACCGGTATCCACTTCGCGCGAAAACGCTATGGTCAAGCGGCCGCGCTTCAAAACGGCGAAATCATGCGCCGAGCGCGCCACGCACAGCCTTGATGATTCGCTCCTGGGTCGGCTCGTCGAGATAGGCATGCATCGGCAGGCTGATGACATCTTCCGAAAGCTTCTCGCTGACGGGCAAGCCGCCAGCCGCGACCGGGAAATTCCGATAGGCGGTCTGCTGATGCATCGATTTCGGGTAATAGATCGCGGTCGGAATGCCCTGCGCCTTCAGCGCCGCCGCGAAGCCGTCGCGCTCGACGCCGTGGGGCAGCCGAATGGTGTATTGCGCCCAAACCGAGGTGCATCCGCTGGCGAGGCGCGGAACGGACACCACATTGCCGAGGCCGCGCGCATAGCGTTCGGCGACCTTGTTGCGCACGGCGATTTCGTCCTCGAAGATCTTCAGCTTCTCGATCAGGATCGCCGCCTGCATGGTATCGAGCCGCGCCGTCAGCCCGAGGCGGACATTGTCGTATTTATCCGATCCCTGGCCGTGGACGCGAACGCTGCGCAGATCGGCGGCGAGCGCTGCATCGTCGGTGAATATCGCGCCGCCATCGCCGAAGCATCCGAGCGGCTTGGCCGGGAAAAAGCTGGTCGCGGTGGCAAGGCCGATGGTGCCGAGGCGCCGGCCTTTGTAGATTGCTCCGAAGCCCTGCGCCGCGTCGTCCAGAACAAACATTCCCTCGGCTTCGGCGATCGCCGCGACCGCATCGTGATCGGCGGGCTGCCCGAACAGATCGACCGGAATGATCGCTCTCGGCTTGAGCCCGCGCTTCCTGGCGACCGCGATCCCGTCTTTCAACGACGCAGGATCGATATTGAACGTCGCCTCATCGACATCGACGAAGACCGGCGTGGCGCCAAGAAGCGCCACCACCTCTCCGGTCGCGCAGAACGTAAAGGTCGGGCAGATCACGGCGTCGCCCGGGCCAATCTTCTTTGCCATCAGCACCATCAGCAGCGCGTCGGTGCCGCTCGCGCAGGCGATCACGTGTTTCGCGCCGCTAAAGGCCGCAAGGTCCGCTTCCAGTCGCGCCACTTCCGGCCCGTTGATGAACTGGCAATGCGTCAACACGCCGGCGACCGCATCGTCGATGCGCTTGCCGAGACGGTGACGTTGCTCGACGACGTCAATGAACGCGATAGCTTGAGCTGGCGTGTGCTGATTCATGCAATCCTCTGAAGAAGTAGATAAGGTCAGCCGACGACGCGGCGCGGCCCTTTGCGGGCGGAAGAGCTGGCGGCCGGCTTCGCGGGCGTTTCCAGGCAACGGATCGCAATTTCGAGGCTCGCCACGCCCTCCTCACCGGTTACCGCGGACGCGCCACCGGCGCGGACGGCCGCGAGGAACGCGATCAATTCGGCGCGCAGCGGCTCATCATGGCCGACCGGAAGATGACGCATCGAATAGCTGCCGTCCGGCTTGAAACCGAAGCACTCGGTGACCTGGCGGGTGAGAAGGTCGCCCATGACGTACTTGCCGCGGGTGGCGACGGTGACGTTGCGCGCCTTGAACGGGGTCAGCCAGTTGGTGTTGATATGCGCAAGCACGCCGGAAGCGGTGCGGAACTGCAGCAGCGCGATATCCTCGCGTTCGGCAACGGCGCTGGAGAGCTGCGGCTGCACTTCCACGATATCCGACTCCGTGAACCAGCGGATCAGATCGATGTCGTGTACCGCAAGGTCGATGACCACACCGACGTTCGACATTCGCGGCGGGAACGGACCGACGCGGGTAATCGCGATCGAGAGGATGTCTTCGCCCGTGATCGCCTGTTTGATAGCGGCGACGGCCGGATTGAACCGCTCGACATGCCCCACCATCAGCGTCACCCCGGCGCGGCCGGCGGCGGCGACAATGTCCTGCCCCTCCTCCACCGAGGACGCGATCGGCTTTTCCACCAGCACGTGGATGCCACGCGCGATGCAGGCCAGCGCGATTTCGTGGTGAAGATGCGTCGGCGCGGCGATGGTCACCGCATCCACGCCTTCCGCAATCAGTTCGTCCAGGATTGCGAAGGTACGACATCCCGCCAGTTCAGTGACACGCGCCCGATGCGCCGGCAACGGATCAACGACCCCGACCAGCGCGGTGTCCGGCAAGCCGGCCAGGACACGGGCGTGATTGCTGCCCATGACGCCGGCGCCAATGACGCCGACGCGCAGCGCCCGTTTCGCCTCGGCTTTCGCGCCCGATGCGGACCCTTTGGAACTCATGGTATCAGCCTCATCATCAGCCCAGTCGTCAGCCCTTGGCGATCTTGCCGCCCGGCCATCCCGGTGGTTCTCCTAGCACGTCGCCCCACATGTGGCGAATGCCGAGAGACAATCCCGGACACGTTTTGAGTCAAAAAATTACACAGTGTTGTCGGTCACTTAGGTTCCTGGTCTGGTCCAGCGACTGGCCTCGACGCCGCCTCCGCCGACCGATACGAACCTCATGGTCAGCGAATCGCGAGACGCTCTTCGGCAACCTGCAATGTCTTCAACTTGGCGCCCCTCCCTAACGGCAATTTAAGGTTGGGATGACATTCTCCCGGGGTATCATGCCGGCGCGATGTTGGCGATAGAATCTGCCGCGGCTCGGCATGTTCGCTTCCGCAGCGCCGGGGATCGCCGAGGGTCGTTGGTCGCCGTGGAACAGGCCTGGATTCTTGTTGAGGACCAACGACTAAGCGATGCAGCCTCGGTTCGTGCCAGACCTACAGAACCCGGCCGACAGGCTTTTCGCCGCCGGGATCGAGACCGATGCCAACGTCCCCCCTTTGACCTGGGACGATGCTCGAACAACCTTGAACGATAATCCTTTAGAGACGACAGCAACCCCTGCTCTTTCGAATCAGCTTGTCGCGTTCATTGACGGGCAAAACCTCGACGACGACGTTACAGTGCCTCTGCCTGAAAGAAGCATTCTCACCCACGATGATGCACAGAACGCAATCGCGCCAGAAGACGGCAGCGGCCCGGTGGCGATGGCGATTTTTCCGGCTCCGGCAACGTCAATGCCGGCGTCATCGGTTTTGGCCGACCCGGTAGCCGGCTCCGCCGGACCGCATGTTGCTGACGTCAGCATTGGCGACGGCGATGCATTCGGGGCGGCGGTGCATTCGGACTATCCGATTTTCCGCGCTGGCCTGACCGCAACGGCGCCTCTCAATAGCGGCGGATTTGCAACGGCAGCCCTTGCCGCCGATCCCGCGACATCCGCATCGGCGCAGGTTGCGCTGGCTGCTCCGGCAAATCCTGCGCACGAAACCTCCGGTCCAATCACCGAAGCCAGTGTCGGCGCCGGCGGCGCCAAGGCGGCACAGGTGCAGCAGGCGCTCGACGAAAGCGGATTGAACGTCAACGGCACTGGCATCAAGGTCGGCGTGCTTTCCGACAGCTTCAACGACCTCGGAGGTGCCGCCGCCGATGAAGCGGACGGGGCATTGCCATCCGCTTCCCATATTCAAGTGCTTGAGGAACTCGCTTCGGGCGGCACCGACGAAGGCCGCGCGATGATGCAGATCGTGCACGACATCGCCCCGGGCGCCAGCCTCGCCTTTTACACCGCGTTCGAGAGCGAACAGGACTTCGCCAACGGCATTCTCGCCCTTGCCGCTGCCGGCTGCAAAGTCATCTGCGACGATGTGAGCTATTTCGACGAGCCGTTCTTCCAAAACGGCGTGGTGGCACAGGCGATCAAAACCGTGGAGGCGGAAGGCGTCACCTACGTCACGGCGGCAGGCAATAACGCCAGCAACGGCTATCAGGCCCCATGGACGCCGATATCGGGTTCATTCGACGGAACGTATCTCACCGATACGGAAAGCTTCGGGGGCAAGGTCGTTCAGACCGTTACGATCAATACCGAGGGTACCAACGACACGGTTCCTTTGATCCTGCAGTGGAACCAGCCCTACGGCGCGGCAACCTCGGATCTGGAGGTTCTCGTTTTCCACAATGGAATCCTCTATGGCGAGTTTTCGAACATAAACGCCGGCCAGGAACCGAACAATCCGCTGGTCGATGTGCAGCTTCCCTCGGGAACCTACCAGATCGCTATCGAGAATCTGTCCGGCCCGAATCCCGGCCTGATCAAGGAGATCACCTCAGGCGATGGCTTTCCGGCCACCATCAGCGGTGCGAATACAGGCACCGTCGTGGGCCACGCCATGGCGCCCGGTGCGACCACCGCAGGTGCGGTCAGCGCCGCCGATACGCCGGCCTTCGGCTTCAATCCGGCGAGCGAAAGTTTCTCATCGTCCGGAGCCGGGAGCGAACTGCTGTTTGCCGACAACGGCACCGCGCTGTCTTCGCCTGATGTAATCAACCCGGTTGCTGTCTCCGGCATAGACGACGTCGCCACGACGGTTTCGGGTTCGCTGGACGACTTTTACGGCACCTCCGCTGCGTCGGCCAGTCTGGCGGGCGTTGCCGCGTTGCTGTTATCGGCCAATCCCGATCTCACGCCGGCGCAAGTCGAGCAGATCATGGAAGCGACAGCGCTGCCGATGTCCGACTCCGCCGTCAGCGGTGCGGGTCTCGTGCAGGTCGACCCGGCGGTCGCTGCCTCGGAAGCGCTGATCAGGAAAGTGATCGAATCGTCCGGCTCGACCAGCCTGCTTCAGGCTGGCGAGAACTATGATCTCGACAGCATCAGCAGCGGGACCGGCCCCGAATTGACACGTGGCGGCGCGGCTATAACGGCTGGCGAGTATGGAAGCTGGACGCCGATCGGCGCGGAACAAGTGGCGGGTGGCGGCTACGATGTCGCCTGGGAAAACACCAGCACCGGCCAATACACGGTGTGGAGCACCAACAGCAACGGCAACTATCTTTCGAATCTCATCCCCGATGTTTCGGGAAACAGC
>JAJYAH010000387.1 GCA_021779635.1 Pseudomonadota bacterium
CCGTCATCTTCTTTTTTACTCCCCGGATCGCAGTGCCAAACATCCAGAACAGCATCTGACCGGCTATGCGGGGTTCATGCAGGCGGACGCCTACGCTGGCTTCGATCGGCTCTATCGGGCCGGCCGCAAGCCCGGCCCGATTACCGAGGTCGCGTGCTGGTCGCATGCGCGGCACAACTTCTTCGATCTCGCCCGCCTCGCCAAGGCGCCGATCGCGATCGAGGCAATCAAGCGCATCGACGAGCTGTTTGCCATCGAGCGCGAGATCAACGGGCTGACGCCGCAGGAGCGGCTATGCGTGCGCAACGAACGTAGTCGTCCGCTCATGGCCGCGCTTGAGGCCTGGCTGCGCGAGCAACGCGCAAAGCTCTCCGGGCAGAGCAAAGTCAGCAAAGCCATCGCCTATTGCCTGACCCGATGGGTCGCACTGACGCGCTTCCTCGACGACGGGCGGCTGTGCATGTCCAACAATGCCGCCGAGCGGGAGATCCGACCAGTTGCGGTCGGTCGACATAACTGGACCTTCGCTGGTTCAGATGAAGGTGGCTGCCGCGCTGCCGCGATCTACACGCTGATCCATACCGCCCGGATCAACGACATCGATCCTCACGCCTGGCTCGCCGACGTCCTCGCCCGCTTACAGGATCATCCCGCCAAGCGCATTGACGAGCTTCTGCCCTGGAACTGGAAGCGCGAACGCTCGCAAAGGGCCGCCGCGTAGCCACCGCCACAGACCAGCCTCAGTCGCCAACCTCCGTCCCGTGGCCTTCACCGGATGCGTACAGATAAGTCGCATCAGGCGAAACTAGCCCGACGGCCGCGCGCTCTGTCTACGAGCCACCGCGCATGTTTATCAATTGCAACATTGAATTCTGTTTGACTGACGCGGCGGCGACGTGTCGAGAATGACGCGCCGGTTCTTCCTTGCTTAGACCAGATTAGGTCTGGCTACTTCGACTTCGCCCATATTATTGTGATGAAAGAACTGGTTCTTTCCGTTGTCCCATTCGATTCGCACGCCAGACCAATCGCTTGCACTTACCGTGCCTTGATCGTCGGCGCTGTCATGCCAAGCAACGCGCTGGCCGACCGTAAGGCGTTTTGATTGGGCTGGAGTCATTTCGTTCACAGCCAGTCCGCAGTTTCATCGCGCATTTCAAGAAGGGAATGCTGCCCCACAAATTCACCAATATGGCGAGAGTTGATCTTCCGTCACTACGCGTTCGAAGTTTTCGGACAGGCTTTTGATGCGATACCTAATTCGTCCGCCCGACTCGACCGGCAGCTGCTGAACCACCGTATAAACGATGGGCTTTTCCGCGGTCATTCGCCCTTGCGGCCCTTGACCTGAGTGACGAACATCATCTCTGAGCTTGTAAATATACGGCATTCCCCGATCTCCTTTGAGCTTCACAGGCGACGCCGGATCGTCGATCAATGAAGAGGCCGCCCACTGAGACGGCCTCTCAATTTGATCGCTTTTTGCTTTTCGCGTTTGGATCGTTTTCGGCAGCGATCTGCGCTCGGATCGCAGAGGCTTCTTTCGCCAATCGCAGTTCCCGAAGGCGGGTCATGTTCTTGCGAACGGCTATGGCTTCCTTCGTGGCCTCCTCCATCGCCCGCGCACCTTCTTCGGCAGCGAGCCGCATTCGGTTGGCTCTGGCTACTTGGGCAGGCGATTGATCGCCCGGCTTGCCGCTCATCCGAGCCGAAGGTTTTCTGCGCTGCTCTTGCCGCGCTTGGGATCGGCCTTGATTTCAAAGGAGACCTTCTGGCCTTCGGCCAAGCCGGAAAGCCCGGCGCGCTCCACGGCGCTGATATGGACGAAAACATCGTTGCCGCCGTCGTCCGGCGCAATAAAGCCAAATCCCTTTTGGCCGTTAAACCACTTAACTGTACCTGTCGTCATTGTTTCGGTTCCCTACACATCGAAGATAGGGCGTTATCACAATTATCAATGCCGTGCACGCTATAGTTTGGCAGCATCCAATAATCACTATCACAGGTAGAGCAAGATAAGCCGACTACCGACCTTTCCAGAACAAATTAGCCAACCGTAGCGCCGCCGACGTCCGAGTTGGGTCGTTTTGAACGTGGATCAGTGACTTCCGCTTTACCTCGATCAGCAGACCACTTTAGGTCCAAGCCGGACTTCGCATTTGGGCCAGAAGCGGACAATGATCTCATAACCCAATCGCAAACAGACCGCCGATCAACATTGAAGGTACCGGGAACATTGCCAGGGCCCAGAATATCAAGCGGACGTTCCTAGCAAACCACCAGATTGCTGCTAACCACGCGCCATAGAGACCGAACAGGAATGTCAGTGTTCCAAGGGTGTTGTGCGGAATAGAGATCAAAAGTTCGACGCCGCTCTGAATGTGCCCAATGATAGCGAGCACAAAAAGACAACTCAGTCCGCCGCCCATTAAGCCACAAATGAGTCCCAAAGCGCTCAACGATATCTGGGGACCATGAGCATCCGAATTTGCCAAGTGCATCACCTAAGTCACCCTCGCTCTTTACAAGGTATATGAGGGCTCACCAATCAAGGTGTCGCGAAATAAGACAATTTTAGCAAACGTAGCGGAAGTCGGCTTCGGGTCATCAGCGTCGTTTTGAACGTCGGTCAGTGAATTCCGCTTTACCTCGATCAGCAGACCATTTCAGAGCCAAGCCAGACTTCGCAAAGGGCCGCAAAGCAACATCGTGCCTAGTTGCTCAGGCTTTACCAATCCGTGCTGTTATAAATTAACCTGTCGAGGCTAGTGCCGATAGTGTAGCCCGGGAGAAGAAATTTGCGCCTTCTGAGATATGCCACTCTCCTTTGCATCACGATTGCTGCGTCGTGTGCAGTCGGCCGCTGCGACGATCAGGTTCGCCGCTTACCTGACGGGAGATATCTCATTCGAGTAAAGGACGTGACCGTAGCCCTTCCAGAAGAAGATCCGAGAGCGGCGCGCATCCTATTTGCGGCGGCAACACCGCCAGGAACGAGCCCTTTCACGTTCACGCTAATTGATCTCCTAGGCAATCCTGACCGTTATGTATCGAAGCTGAAATCAAGCAACTGGAGTAGCGTCTCGGCTAGCACTTCCAATAGTCACCCGACCGATATTTTGGGAATCCAAGTTGTAAAAGGCGTAAACTCGGTTGCGCTTCTTTCCGGGGCCGACCCCAACTGCGAGGATTGGAAACGCGAGTGGGCAGACGCTCGTGACGCCGCGCTAGGTGAAATAGCCGACAAATATGGATGGATCAGGCAAGATCATCCAAAAAGTCCACCGTGGACCGGTTTCATAAAATTCTTGGACGAGCGGGATCGTGATCATAGTCGATACTACGCGCTGCACTGCGATTTTTTCGGAGCATGCGGGATCAGGACATGTCACAATAATCTAACAGCGGGTGTTCGATTTTATTCATCTGACAAGCCTCGTGGTCAAGACTTTGCGATCGAGCGTTTCGATGAGCAGATCGCCAGCGGGATCAAGGTGCTCGATAGCACGCTCGTGAATCAATCGTTTGATTTCACCCTGCCTTGACCAAGGGGACTAGTAGAAAAAAACATATTTCCGCTCCGGGTCACGAGCGTCGTTTTGAATGGCGGAAAGTGTCTTCCGATTTACCCAAACTAGCAGACTATTTCGAAGTCGAAGCGGACTTCGCATGAGGGCCACGTGCTGACATAGTGCCATTAGGACGAGCCTCGACATTCTCGTGACATCAGGCAATCATCTCAGTATGGGGCAGAACCGCCAACCACTCACAGAGGACGACGTCCGTGTCCGGGCTTGGTCGGAGGTCCGACTGGCATTAGAACTTCAACTCGCTCCCCTGGGCCGTCGCGCCTTAAAGGCGCTTGCTGCGCGTCCCGGTGAGAATGTTCTCGATATCGGGTGCGGGGGTGGTACAACCGCGCTGGAGCTTGCCCGGACTGTCGCGCCGGACGGCACGGTCTTGGCCATCGATCTGTCGGCCGCCGTATTGACGTTCGCGATGCAAGCGGCGAAGCAGTGCCAGCAAGTGCAGTTCGTTCACGGCGATGCCGCGGTCTTCCCATTCGAAGCAGCTTCGTTCGATGCGGCCTTCTCACGATTTGGCGTGATGTTTTTCGCCGATCCAGCGGCAGCGTTCATCAACATTCGTCGAAGCCTTACACCGAGCGGGCGACTCGCTTTTGTCTGCTGGCGTACACTGGAGGAGAACCTGCTTGACATCTTGCCGCTTAGGGCCGCGTCAGCACATTTGCCGCCGCAACCCGCTCCCGATCCGGATGCGCCTGGGCCGTTCGCTTTCGCCGACCGCGACCGCGTGTCTCGTATTCTAAAAGGAGCCGGTTTCGAGCAAATCGAGATCACAGCCCATGACGAGAAGGTTGGAAGCGGCGACCTCGATACGATGCTTGCGGTGTGTACACGGGTCGGAGCGCTCGGCAAGGTTCTTCGGCAAAATTCCGAACTCCAGACCGCGGCGCTACCAGCGGTGCGATCAGCACTTGCGGCACACAGTGGATCTGACGGCGTGAGGCTAACAGCGGCGACTTGGGTTGTGACGGCTCGCGCTGCCGCCGGGCGCTAAGAAGAGCGCAACGTCGGATATGGGTCATCAGCGTCGCTTTGGCTCCGCGCGCACGATGTCAGGTTTACCACTGACAGCCGACCCTGATGAGAGCGTCGCGGGCGGTCGAAAAGGGCCAGAAGCGGAAACTGGACTATCCGTCTAGTGAACAAGGTTGCGACCTGCGGTCGGCTCTGTATTTCGCGTAAGCCATTTTCATTTTGCGGGACAAGAAACGGACGAACTGCCACGATACCGCAACGCAATAACCAAGAAAGACCAACGCGGCCGAAAGCAGTGTCGGGGCCACCGGTACCTGTTCCCCAAAACTCGGTACTTCATCGGGCGGAAGTTTAGGCATCACCAAAGCCTGAAAGAGGCCCACTGAGCTAATCACCCAGAGGCAGGCAATTACGTGCGGCCCCCATCTGCGACGTTTGAGCCTGCGCGAGAGCAGAAAGGCGATAACTGGGGCCGCAAAATTAAGACCTACCGAAAATAGAGTTCCGACTATGATCTGCGGCAGCAACGAATGAACATCACCCATCGATCTCTCACCGAAATTCAATCGCGACTCATAACTCCGAGCTAAGGTCGCCTCAATTCAGCCTGTCACGCTAACAAATTCTCAATTTTCAGGAATCAGATACGACTTCTGCAATGGGTCAACAGCTCCGTTTTGTGCGCCGGTCAATAACTTCCGCTCGACCCCAATCAGCAGACCATCTCGGAGCTAAGCCAGACTTCGCGTCAGGGCCAGAAGCGGAAAAGGCCAAAATAGCCGTTCGCTTTACGGTTGTATTAAGGCGCCACATGTAAAGTTGAAAGGCCCGAGGTGCGGGCGACGATAAGCAGGGCGCAGATGAATATGAAACCGAAAACGGCCTACGTAATCGGCTGCTCTTTCTTGTTTTTGATCGGCGTCGTCTTTGCGCTCTTTTTCGGCGTTCGATTTATTCGGATTTGCCTTCAACTGGCCGACGAACCGCGCAATCCTTTGCTGTTGGGTGGGCTTAGGCTCGACGCGGGGCTCAGCTTGATATTCGCTCTTACGGGGCTGGCACTCACGGTGAAAACTGCCCAGATTGCGGTAAGGGATCTTTTTCGGAATAGCCGCGCTTAACGCCCGCTCTGGTTCAAACGGCGATTCACCGGTCTGTAAGGCTCAGGTCCGCTCCAACCCTGAAAAGGATCATTGCCAAGCGACGGGCCAAAAGCAGATGAACGCATAATTCTCTAGTCGTTTAGCGGGCCTTCACCTTTAACGTGTTGACTTCTCCAATGGCACCGCGTCGAGCCGTGATCATTGGGAAGTGCATTACATTTGCCATCGGCTTTCTGCTGGCCAGTTACAATGGCACCGCGCTTTACGTTTGGTATACGACCGGAAAAGTAGAGATTTTAGGGAGCTTGGAGCCAAGTTCCTTTGCACCAACTTACTTCGCGAAGACACTAATCGAGGACGGCGTTTTCTGTTTGCTGGGCATTTTACTTTTGGTGGCTTCGTTATGGCCGATACCTAAATTCAGGAAACAATCCTGATCATGTCCGCTCGGGGTCAAAAGGTGACTTCATCGAGCCGTCAGGCGTAGGTCCGCTCCAGCCCTGAAAGCGGTGATTGCCGCACTCGTCACCGAAGTCAGCAAGGGGTCAATCGCGTCGGTTCAGGGCGATCTCGGAAAGGTCCGGTCTACCGCTTCGACGGGCCAATTGCGGACCTCACGCGCGTGCGCGCATCGCTATAGAATAGCGCTTACCCGGAGCGCCGCTTGGCGCTGTCTGGTCCGAGACCATGGTTTGGACATCGACGTCGGCGAAGCCGGCCCTGGGGCAAAGCGTATCCCCAATCAGAGGCGTCGCGCAGATGGAAGCCAAACTCCTTCTGCGCAAAGTCCGGCGCATCCTTTGGCAAGGCATCCCATGACCATCGCGCCTTCCAGACGAAGCACGCGCGCACTCAGAGAGCGATGCCAGCGGTTCCGTCCAGAAATGAACGACGTCAATCGAGAAGACGCGGTCAAAGCTGTCATTAGTGAAGGGCAGCGCATCGGCCGAAGGCAGATGAAAGCTTGCTTTGCCCGCGGCCGCCAGGCCGGCATTGAAGTGGGATGCTTCCGCGACCGATTTAGCAAGCGGCCTCGGCCGGGTGATGTCCGTTTTGCCCCAACACGGCCAAACTTTTGCTCGTTCCCCGGGAGTCAGCGCAGCGCGTACTTCG
>JAJYAH010000388.1 GCA_021779635.1 Pseudomonadota bacterium
AGAGCCGGCGCCGATCAATTCGGTCAGCATTTCGGTGCGGCCGAGGATCACGCCGAGCGGATTCTTCAAGTCATGGGCGACGGTGCCGAGAATTTCGTTCTTGAAGCCGTTGGCGCGCTGCAGCCGCAGCCATTGCGCCGACAGCCTGCGGTTGGCCTGCATCAGCGCGCGGGTGCGCTGGGCGACGCGATCCTCGAGCTGGGTGTTGGCCTCGTTGAGCTGTTGATAAAGAATCACGTTGTCGAACGCGATCGAAAGCCGGCTGCCGAAAATCTCGACCAGCGACCGGTCGGTTTCGGATAGCTCGCGTTCGGCCTGCAGCAGCACCACGACCTCCCGTCCGCTGCCGGTGCGGATGTAGAGCACCGAGCGGTGGTCGACAAATTCGTGCTTGCGCCGCCTGAAGGCGGCTTCCACCATCGACCGCAGCTCGGGGTCGAGCGATTTGGACCCGGCGGCGCCGATGAAGCGGCTGTAGCAGCCGGAACCGGCCAGCACGGAAAAATCATCGCCGACCACGCCGCCGTCGCGCAGCACCAGAATGCCGGCGCAGTCGACATTCAGCAGAGATGCGATTTGCGTCAGCACCCCCTCGGCGAGCCGCTGCATCGATCTGAAATCGTACAGGGTCGAGGCGGCATCGATGATGATTTCCAGCCCGCGCCGGGTTTGCACCATGCGTTCGAGCTGCTGATAGCTGCGCAAGGCCGCGGTCAGCGAGGTGAACAGCTTGTCCGCCGTCAGCTCGGTCTTCGCCTTGTAGTCGTTGATGTCGTACTGGACGATCACGCGGCGCTCCGGCGCCTGTCCCGGCTGTCCGGTGCGCAGGATAATGCGAACGGTCTCGTTCCTCAGTTCGTTGCGAATGTATTCGACGAGATCGAGGCCCGCCGCGTCGGTTTCCATGATGACGTCGAGCAGCACGGCGGCGATATCGGGATGCGCGCGCATCAATGTGCGGCCCTCGGCCGCCGAGTAGGCCGACAGGATTTCGAGCGTCTGTCCGTTGAGATTGTAGTCGCTGAGCGCAAACCTCGTGCCTTCATGCACGGCCTGATCGTCGTCGATCACGGCGACCTTCCATTTGCGCGCGGTCGATACTTCCGGAGCGGTCCCGGAATCGTCGATCAAATGGAGGACATCGTCCTGTTCGGCCATTGAAGGGTCCCGTCGCTTGCTGCGGTTGCGTTTGCAGAGCCGCCCTTGACGGCTCTGGGCATGATAATGCGAAATGTGGTGCCTTGTCCCAGCCTTGAATCCAGCATCATGCGGCCGCCGAGCTGCTGGGTGACAAGATTATAGACAATATGCAGGCCAAGGCCGGTGCCGCCCTCGTTGCGGCGCGTGGTAAAGAAAGGGTCAAACGCCTGGCGCTGCACGTCCGGGGTCATTCCGGCTCCATTGTCGGCAAAAATGATCTCGACGTCGTCATTGCCGCGGGGCCTTGCCGAGATGGTGATAGCCCCGGAGCGCCCGTCCGCAAACGCGTGGTTGGCGGCGTTAAGGAACAGATTCGTCAGAATCTGCCCATAGGCGCCCGGGTAACTGTCGATCACCAGGCCTTCCGGCACCTCGACCGACAGGGTGATCGGGGCCTTCTTCAGAACCGGCCGCAGGCTGGCGATGATCTGGTCGGTCGCCTCGCTGAGGCCGAATTGCCGGCACTCCGCCCGCGAGCGATCCACCGCGACTTGCTTGAAGGACTGGATCAGCTCGCCGGCGCGATGCAGGTTCGCCACCAGTTGCTGGGCCGCGTCGCGCGAACTCCGGACAAATTCCTCAAGCTGGGACCGGCGCAACTGGCCGTCGGACCTCAATTCGGCCTCGAACATTTCGGTACGGCGGGCAAAACTGGACGCCACGGTGAGGCTGATGCCGATCGGATTGTTGACCTCATGGGCGACACCCGCGACCAGGCCGCCGAGCGCCGCCAAACGCTCCGCGTCGATCAGGTTTTGCTGGGCGGCGTTCAGTTCAAGCAGGGCGCTTTCGGCCTTCTCCTTTGACGTGCGCAACTCGTCTTCGGTCTTGCGCTTGGCGATGGCGTTCTGGCGGAAGACTTCCACCGCGCGCGCCATCGCGCCGACTTCATCATTGGCGCTGGTGCCCTGTACGCGCCGATCGTAATCGCCGGATGTGATCGCCTGCATCGCGGCCATGATCTGCTGCAGGGGAAGCCGGATGCTCAATGCGATCAGCACGCCTGCGGTGATGATGATGCCGAGAAAGATCACCGCGATC
Source organism: Pseudomonadota bacterium (assembly GCA_021779635.1). The sequence goes on from JAJYAH010000388.1 coordinate 2,242, forward strand.
GACAGCACCTTGCGCGATATGTCGGCCAGCGTCCGATCGAAGGTCTCCTGCGCCCTCTGCTCGCGCTGCCGCATCTTGGCCGACAATCCATCGATGGCGCCGATGGTTTCGGCCTGGCTGGCGTCGACGGTATTGCGCAACAGCAGGGTTCGGCTTGCGAGTTGCTCCGATAATTTCGCAAGGCCTTCCTGCAGCGCTATTGTCCGGGCCTTCAGGCGCTGCAGCGCCAGCCGCTGCAGATCGTTATCGGCGAGATTGGACATGACCGGGATGGTTTGCTCGATGGTTTCGGTATTACGGCGGGCTTCCTCGGCGGAGGCCGTCGCCAGTGAAAGATAATAGGCGTTGGCGGCGACCAGCATGGCGGTGAACGCCTCGCGGGATTTCCCAAGCGACGGCCAGATCGGGGCGTCGCGGTGCCCGGTCGCGCCCTCGATGATTGAATAGAGCCCGGCCATGTCCCTTGCCGGAGTCAGGACCTGGTCCTCGTAGGTTTTCGAGATGGTTGACTGGACCGCGCGCAGTTCGTCGAAGCCGCTCAGGAAACGCTCGGTGACGCGCTGCAACTCCGCCACCGATCCGGACAGCATCGGGTCGGTCGACGCGCGCGTGGTCAGCGTACCCAGAACCGCATCGCGCAGCAGCAGAATCTCCGAGAAAAATTCGGGGCTCGGCTGATTGATGTAGCGATGGATCAGGTTCTGAAGGCGGCTGGTCTCGTTTTCGAGCGACGCCAAAATCTTCTCGGATTCGCGCACCTGGCGAACATCGTCCCAGGCCGAGCCGAGCACCGCGGCGCCATTCCATATCATCGCCGCGAGCACGACGACGACGGCCGAGTTCAGGGCGGCGATCGACAGAATACGCCAGCGGATCGGAACCGCGCGCAGCAGCCCGACGACGCGGGCACGGCTTCGTGCGGCGAGGTTCGCCGGCCGTTCCGCAGCCTTGTCCTGCCCGGATATTTCCACGTTTACTCTACCTCGCGGACTGCTTGGATCGGCTCCGCGGCCGCAGGACCGCGTTGCAAGCCCTTGATGTCGACCACGGAAGGCGCCGGTCTGACGCTGCGGTGGATCGGACGGGCGCGAGGAATCGCAAAACGCCTGGCTGTCAAAGGCACCGCGACCGCTATTGCTGCGGTCCGCGAAAGGTCGGCGCGGCTATGCACTGGCAACTTGATTCCCCTATGATGGGGTCGATGGCGGTGAAAAAAGGTTCAACCCAATTTGGCAGCGTCCGGCAAAAAATGGCGATCCGGCAGCGCCCCGGCTGCCGGCCATCGGCGCGCCGCCTCTGCCGGATTGGAACCGCCGCGGGTTAACCATAAGGCGGTCGTCCCGGCGGGTGGCGTGCGCTATAGATAGGGCACGATTCGGCTGCCGCCTTTCCGAAAACCAATTGTGGATCATGCACGCGCTGCCGAACCTGCCGAATTTCGAGACATTCAAGGCGTGGCGCGCCGACGCGTCGCGATGGTTGCCCGCCGCACTCGACATCGCGCGCGGCCACTGGTTGCCGCATGCCAATCCCCATCCGTTCCCGACCGGCACCAATCTTGTCGTCGGTCTCGACGGCCTGGTGCTCAAGATTTTTTCGCCGATATTGCGTGCACAGTTCATTTCGGAGCGCGCTTCGCTCACGCAGCTTCGCGGGCGCGTGAGCCTGCCGATTCCGGAAATCGTTCATGAAGGCGAGCGCGACGGGTGGCCCTATCTGGTGATAACGCGGCTGCGCGGAAGGCTCGGCGCCGAGGCATGGCCGGCGTTGCCGGAGGATCAGAAGGAGCGCGTCCTCGGCCAGATCGGCGAGACCATCGCCGAAGTCCAGCGAGTGCCGATCGGAGAACTGTCCCGCATCGAGCCGGGCTGGGAGCAATTCATGGAAAAGCAGATCGAGGGCTGCCGCGCGCGGCATCGGCGTCTCGGGCTGCGGCCAAAATATTGGCCGGGGCTCGACGAGATTATTCGCGACGCGGCGACGTTGATCCCGACGAACGCAGCCCCGGTCATCCTGACCGGCGAATACATTCCGGAGAATTTCCTGTTGAGCCGCGAAGGCGGCGACTGGCGGTTGTCGGGGCTGATCGATTTCGGCGATGTGTTGACCGGATGGGGTGAATACGACCTGCTTGGCCCCAGCGCCTTCATGACCGCCGGCATGCCGCGCCGTGTCCGAAGCCTTTTCAGGGGATTCGGATACTCACCCAAGGACGTGACGCCGGCCATGAGGCGGCGGCTGATGGCGCTGCTGCTGCTTCATCGCGCCAGCGATCCGATCCGGCACATTTGCATCGAGGGCTGGCAGGAGAAGGCCGGCGACCTGTCCGAACTGGCGGAATTGCTCTGGCCGGTTTGACAGGGTCCACACTGACAGAATTGCATATAAAGTAGGCAAAAGATGCCTCTTTGTATGCAAATACTTTGTGCGATGTCGATGCCGGCAATGACAGTTTTTTAAGCGAGGTCAGATGCTTAAGGTGCGGTTGGGGTGCTTTCCGGGCTGGCACGAACCTTGCGACGTTTCTCTGCAAAAGCCGGTCCCCCGGCGTCTGGAGCATCTCGTGAAGCGACCCAATTTTCTTGAATACGCCTCTGGGGTTGTCGCCTCCGGCACTCGCAAGCGGAGTCGCGCGACGCCGCGGCTCGGCACTTGCTGGTGCGCTTTGCCGTCATGAGCACTGATCCGCTCGACGATTATATCGACGCCGTCTCGAAAGCCCTGGGTCTGTCCATCGCCGATGCCTGGAAGCCGGCAGTGCGGGCCAATCTTGAGATATCGCTGCGGCTTGCAGAGCTGGTGGATGAATTCGCACTACCCGATGAAACCGAGCCGGCCAGTGTCTTTGCAGCCTGATATCGCCCTGACCGCGAACGGCTCCTGGCTGTCGGCCCACGAAATCACGCGGGCCGTGACCGCCCGAAGAATCTCAGCCGTCAGCGTCACGGAAGCGGCGCTGGCGCGGATCGCCAGACGTGATCCGGTCCTGAATTCATTCACCGATGTCACCGCGGACCGCGCGCGCGCCAAGGCGCGTGCCGTCGATGCCGCCGTCGCGGCCGGGCAAGATCCCGGCCCGCTCGCCGGGGTGCCGTTCGCGGTGAAGAACCTGTTCGATGTGCGGGGCCTGGCGACCCGCGCCGGTTCGAAAATCAATCGCGATCTTGCGCCGTCGCCGCGCGACGCGACGTTGATCGAGCGGATGGAGGCCGCCGGCGCGGTGCTGGTCGGCGCGCTCAACATGGGTGAATACGCCTACGACTTCACCGGCGAGAACAGTCACGACGGACCGTCGCGCAATCCGCATGACGTGACGCGGATGACCGGCGGCTCATCGGGCGGCGCCGGCGGCGCGGTCGGCGGCGGCCTGGTGCCGCTGGCGCTGGGATCCGATACCAACGGTTCGATCCGGGTGCCGTCATCGTTTTGCGGAATCTTTGGTTTGAAGCCGACCTACGGCCGGTTGTCCCGCGCCAGGTCGTTTCCGTTCGTCGCGAGCCTCGATCATGTCGGTCCGTTCGCGCGCAGCGTCGGTGATCTCGCGCTGGCCTATGACGCGATGCAGGGGCCTGACCCCGACGACGCGGCGTGCACCAGCCGGCCCGCCGAGCCGGTGGCAGCGCTGGTCGCGCGGGATATCAGCGGGTTGCGGATCGCCATCGCCGGCGGCTATTTTCAGAAGAACGTCACTGCCGAAGCCGGGGAGGCGGTCGCCCGTGTCGCCAGGGCGCTCGGCACCATGCGCGTCATCGAAATCCCGGAAGCCGCGCGCGCCCGCGCCGCGGCCTATGTCATCACCACCTGCGAAGGCGCGTCGTTGCATCTGGATCGGCTGCGAAAACGCCCGGATGATTTCGATCCGGCGGTGCGCGACCGGTTGCTGGCGGGCGCGATGATCCCCGCACCGCTGGTCGACCGTGCGCAGAAATTTCGCCGCTGGTATCGCGCGCGGGTGCTGGAGATATTTGAATCGGTCGATGTGATCATCGCGCCGGCGACGCCCTATGTCGCGCCGAAGCTCGGGCAGGTGACGTCGATGCTGGACGGCGTCGAATTGCCGGTACGCGCCAATATCGGCATTCACACCCAGCCGATTTCCTTCATCGGGCTTCCGGTGGTTGCGGTGCCGGTGCCGCTGGAGCCGATGCCGATCGGCGTCCAGATCATCGCGGCGCCGTGGCGGGAAGACATCGCGCTGCGCGTCGCCCATGCGCTGGAGCGCCGCGGCACGGTCTCCGCGCCGCGGCCGGGAGGATTCTGAAATGGACGTCGATCTTCCCGATGTGCTTGCCGAGGTCACCGCGCAGTTCGCGCGCTACGAGAAGGCGCTGGTCGCCAATGACGTCACCGTGCTCGATGAGCTGTTCCGCGCCGATGCCCGCACGCTTCGCTATGGCATCGGCGAAAATCTCTATGGCTATGACGCCATCACCGCCTTTCGCGCGGCGCGCTCGCCCGTGGGCCTGATGCGCAGGACCGCGAACACGATGATCACAAGCTATGGCCGCGATACCGCGGTC
>JAJYAH010000389.1 GCA_021779635.1 Pseudomonadota bacterium
GTGATCGAAGGTAGAAAGGTTTTCGCGAACAAAACGAAATACATCAAGATGGGCGCAAGTTCGAATTTCGGAAACATGTTCAGCGTGATTGGGGCGAGCATCTTCCTGCCGTTCCTGCCGATGGCGCCCATCCAAGTCCTCACCAACAACCTTCTCTACGATTTCTCGCAAACAACGATTCCAACCGATAATGTCGACGAGGAGTACCTGGCGTCACCGCGAAAATGGGATATCGGAAACATATTCAAATTCATGGTGTTTATCGGACCGATCAGCTCAATATTCGACTACGCGACCTACGGCATGATGCTCTATGTCTTTGATGCCTGGAACAATCCGTCGTTGTTCCAAACCGGATGGTTCGTTGAATCCCTCCTGACTCAAACGCTCATTATCCACATCATCCGAACGGCGAGAATTCCTTTCATCGAGAGCCATGCAAGTCCTGCGCTTATTGCGACGACGGTGATTATCTGCACGATTGGGATGACGTTGCCCTTCACCTGGGCAGGTTCGGCGTTGGGTTTTGTGCCGCTTCCTTGGCTCTACTGGCCGCTCGTTGCGTCCATGTTGGTAACATACGCTATACTCACTCACCTCGTGAAGGTCTGGTTCATTCGCAGGTGGGGGCTTTGAGAAGCGCTGATCTGGAGACATCGCGAGGGACCATGCTTGGAAGCGGTCACCAGTCCGCCGCTACGTTGAGGCGCTTGGCCTTTCGATTAGCGGTGGTGCTGGTCCTCTCTTTTCTTTGGCCAGGTGACTCGCCAGCGCGAGCGGCCGGCGTTCTCTGTTTCCTTTTTGGGGCGGTTATCTTGTGGACAGCACACGCTTGGAGTGAGCGCCTCGCGGGTTCCGGACTTAATCGTTGGCACGAAGGCGCCTTTTTTTGGTTCTGGGTTTTGCTTTTCTTTTGGTTCGGACGCGAGATGGCGAGCGACCGCCACTCAAGCATCGAAGATTTTTCGGGCATTCAATTGGCGGAAGCCCAATGGTACAGCAATGGTGACCTAGCCAGCCAGAATGCTGGCGCCTGGATCAAGCCAGGCTGCAGCAACGTTTGACCGGCAGGCCAACGATTGCTACCGACGGTTATGTTCCTCGGCCCGAAATCGTTGATTTGTCGCGAGCCGTTGGGGTCGATAAGGGCTATCGATGATTGGAACCGACAGTGTGTCCAGGAGGCGACCACAGGAGTTTGAACATGTTCCGCGACTTGCTGGTCCACGTGGATGGTAGTGAGGCCGGTCGGCGAAGGTTGCAATTTGCTGTCGATCTCGCACAGCGCACAGGCGCTCGGCTGAGTGGATTGCATGTGGTACCACCGCCGGACGTGCCCCCCTTGTACAAGCCAAGCCAATTGGACGAGGCCGTCGCCAATATGTCCTTGAGACTGGCCTTCAATGCGCGCGTCGCAAAAGAGGCCTTTAGCGAAGAGGTGGCTGAGCGGTTAGCCGATACGACGTGGCGCGAGGCGAACGGCGATATCGCGTCTGGAATCATCGATAGCTCTCGCTACGCTGATCTGGTCATTCTCGGGCAGTACGAATGGCAAGGTCCGCGCGTGTCCCATCCGTTGCCGATCGCTCACTCTGTCGTGCTGGGTTGTGGTCGTCCGGTGCTTGTGGTGCCGGGATTCTTTGAACCAAATTCGCTCGCCCGAGCCGCGATCGCATGGGATGGCAGCCGCGAGGCCGTCAGGGCGGTCCATGACGCGCTCCCGTTGCTGGCCCTGTCACAGTCGGTTGAGATTGTGACAATAACTCCTCCGTCAGCGATTGAGAGCGAGAGCGACTCAAAGCGCATATCATCTCACCTCGCCAATCACGGGATCAAGTTAGAAGCAGGCGCGATCCATATCATGGCGAAAAATGAACCAGAAGCCCTACGAAAACAGATCGAGAAAGCTGACTATGATCTCTTGATTATGGGAGGCTATTCGCACCCTATTTGGCTGGAATTCATCTTCGGCGGGACAACCGAATCGGCGCTGCGGTCATCTAAAATTCCTGTTCTGCTTTCCCACTAAAGCGTCGTGGGATTATCTCAGAGAAGCGGCCTGATATCTCGGCGCAATAGCTTCGGGTCGTCGAAAACGTTGGCCCTCGTTGGCATCTGGCCATCGGATCTAACCGCAGCGCCGCGATAATGGTTGAGCCAAAAAATGTCGGCAATCGCCTGATGGCGCCCGGCGCTTGTACAGAGGATCGAAAGGGCTTCGCTAAGGATCCCGCGCTGGCTCGGTAGCGTTTTGTGGACTTCCTGGCGGTTCAGGTGAAGGGTTTCGTCGCGGATTTCGGACAAAGATGGATCGTGCACGACCGAACGAGCCAGGTTCAGCGGAACATTGGGTCGAGTGGAATCACGTCAGCGGCGTCCCTATGTCGCCGTTATAGCCAATAGATGCAGTAGCTGCCGCATTGGCGGCCCAAGGCCGTCACGCAGGGTGGCGATCGGCGCGTCCGCTGACCGCGCGAATTTCAGCCATCGACAAGCGGGAGCGGCGACGCGAAACCCGCTTGGTCAGGCTGTCTCGCGCTCCTGGTTGCCTAGCCGCGGCTATGCCCGTGTCCTCGTCAGGCGAACCGCATTGATTTAGATCAGCCTGCTGGGACTCTTTGACCAAGATATTTCAGAAACGCGCAGCGTCGTCTGATATGCTTTATCGAAGTTTTTGGAGTTACTAATATGCATCCACTTCATCGTGAAGCGCACCTGATTGAGCGTATCGGCTGGCTGCGCGCCGCTGTGCTTGGCGCAAACGACGGCATCATCTCGACGTCCAGCCTCGTCGTCGGTGTCGCTGCGGCATCGACTTCACCGAATGAGGTCATTGTAGCAGGAGTGGCCGGTCTGGTGGCCGGTGCTACCGCAATGGCCGCAGGCGAGTATGTCTCCGTGAGTTCGCAGGCCGATACCGAGGCCGCGGATCTCGCAAAGGAACGGCGCGAGCTTGCGGAACAGCCTGATGCGGAGCTTCATGAACTGACGAATATCTACGTCGGGCGGGGGCTCGACCTCTCGCTGGCTCGGCAGGTCGCCGAAGCACTGACGGCGAAAGATGTCTTTGCTGCGCACGCTCGGGACGAATTGGGCTTGTCGGCACATGTCGTAGCACGCCCCATTCAAGCGGCGTTAACGTCGGCAGTTACCTTCGCATGCGGTGCTGCCATCCCCTTCCTAATCGCCATAGCTTCGCCGTTAGCCCGAATACCATGGGCTGTGTCGGCGGGCTCACTCGTCGCGCTGGCCATCCTGGGTGCTGCTGGGGCGCAGACCGGTGGAGCGGGGATATTGAGGCCGACGTTGCGCGTTACCTTCTGGGGAGCGATCGCGATGGGAACTACCGCCGCGATCGGCCGGCTTGTGGGGCGCGCCCTCTAGGCGAACGCCAAGACTGTCAAATAGGGTCAACCGGTGCGAGGTGCTCCGGAAACCCGACATTCTTGCTCAAATCCCGGGATTTTCCCGGATCAGGCCGTCTTGTTGACAGCCAGTCCGGTGCCCGGCGCGGGCGTTGGCTGTGCCTTGGGGGCGTCGCCCGCGTCACCGTCGCCATCGTTGGGCCGGTCGACCTTGGGCTGGCTTGCTTGTAGAAGTTGTGGCGCGGCACTTGCTCCGCCAATTCCTGAAACGCTCATGTCTGATCTCCCGGATTCCTCGAATTCATCGAACTAGACCCGGGGATGACAATTGTCCGTTAAGATTTGACAGCCATGAGGTCGCATCGGGTGCAGTCGAAAAAGCGGCGGATGCCAGAGCCGGTGGTCAATTTTGGCCCCCGCCGTCTATCAGCATCAAACTTGCTCTGCTTGAATCCCGGGACTGATCATGGTCGCCTTCGCCGCATGGGCCGGGGCGCTTTACATTTGATCGCCGGTCGAAGGAGTCCTACGCCGATGCGGCGCCTCGCGTCTGGAACCGGCACCGCCTTCAATCCTGGCGCAGGCCTTGGGCTATGCATTCCGGTCCAAGATCGTGATTGATTTGGGTCAACGACGATTGATCGCCGAAGCTTATGGGTAATTTGTCCCCCAACGAGGCTGTCACATGAAGGATTACAGAGCCGAATTGCCCGTGCGGTCGGATATGATCTGGGATTTGTTGATACGGCTATCGGGCGTCGCATTGTTTGTCCCTGCTCGTGGTCGCCTATTCCACGGGTGAGGAATTTCCGCATACCCACATGATGATCGGCTATGCGATGGCCGCCTTGGTCGCCGCTGGCATTTTTTGGGCGGTCGTCAAGCCGAACGGCGCCCGGTTTCGCCTAACTGACTACAGCCCACGCGGCATTAGGATGCAATTTCAAATAGCCGATGGCGTTCCCAAAATGGCTGGTATCGGTGTTTTTGATTCTGACTGCCTTGCCTATGTGCGCCCTGATCCTGATGTTCCTCACCCATACACTGTGGGGCACAACCTGGATTGATGAAATGCACGAGGTCGTCGCCTATTTCGCGGTCGGATTGATCGTCTTCTATATTGCGATGGTGGGCATCGCCAGCAGCAGATACATCGAAGATCGTCTACGGAGAAAGCTCTAGGGAAGCAAGCCTCCGTACTGACCCTACGTGCGGCCTTTGCAGTTACTCTGCAGGTAACCGCGGGAGCCTTTACAGCACCCACATCCATGGCACCGCCTCAAAGACGATCTAATCATCATCTGGACGATCTTGACCACGTCTCGTTGCCGCAGAGCGCGCCGACGCACCCTTGGACGTTGAGCTTGGTCGACTCTACGAGCGTGACATTGCTGGGGTAAGACTTTCCGTCGTCAGCATTGTATATGCGTCCCGACCATTTGCGTGGGCCTTGCGATCTCATCCCGCTGAATAGTTGCAGCCCGATAATCGGTCGTTTCGCCAATCGGGGATTGGTGTTTTTGTCATCGACCTGGGGCTTGTCGGTCGCGCCATCAATTGGCGATTTCAGCCATACAACTTTTCCGCAGAGCGCAGCACCGCAATGACTTACCGCAACTTTCGCGTCTCCAGCCTGTGCAGATTGAAGGTGTACGAACTGAACTCCAAAAAAGTGAAGAGCGGTTCAAGAGCGATTTGCGCGAGAGGGAAGCGGCCCCGATTTCCGCCATGCTACACGCTGTCATCAGTGCGTCTGCTCAGATGGACATGATCGTTGCTGCCGGACGGGAGAAGCTATTTGATCCAGAATTAGAGATGTTTGAGGCAGTTATAAAATAGCCCGCATAGTGGCGAAAAGTCGTCATGCCGTGGCACATCATGTGTGGGCTTACACTAACGAACTTCCAGACGCGTTGCTGTTAGTAGAACCCGAAGCCTATAGCGAAATTTTCGTGAATCTTCAGAAGGCTCGCGAACAACAACCCACCGGATGGATCATGATTCACCCGGATCGAAGTCGCACCATGGTCTATCGGGATGGAGATTTCCGCCAGACCATAGAAAACCTAAGAGCGGTCGCGAAGTGCACAACTTTCCTAATCAACTATCTTGATGCAGCCTCGCTCGTCGGCTGGTTCAATGGCGCGCTGGCTAAGGTGTCGGCGCTTCTCTTCTAGCGCGGCGATAACGGTGGTGGCCTTTTCGATGTCAGTCATGGGTGAATCCTTTTCGGTTGTCTTGTTAAGCATGGCCCCACCACGGTCGCCCGCCGCCGCTGGCCCAGTCCAGATACTTTTGCGTGGTTGATTGATCCGCCGTGAGCGGCGCGGGGAAGGCCGGGGACATCGGGCGCCGCCTCGCCTCCTCGGGCGTCAGCGATGCGGGTGCGGGCTTTTGAGGTTCAGGCTTCGGATGTGCGGGCATTGCGGGTTCGGCAGCAGTGCCAACTATTGTCAGAAACGGCGGCGCTCTTGGCGCTGCGGGCGGCATCGGCGTTACGTCGATAACTTCCGGTGCAGCGGATGTATCCCGATGATATGTCACGCCATCGACAACAATGGAGCCGGTAACGACGGCTTCCTGCTTCCGCGCCGCGTGGACACGATTGAAGGCTTCGCGCAATTCGATTCGCGCTTCCTCGCCGTCGTCAATCGTCACGGCCAGTTTAGCGGTCACATTGAAGGGTAAAAGTTTCGGGTAGAGCTGCAGATAGAAGGCTTGTTGGTGCGAGCGCGCCCAAGCGACCAACTTCCTCAGGCCGCCGATCTGCTCAAAGCAGGCTTGGATCGCGGCTTTGGCCTCTAGCTAGAGGTTCAACTTCGTCCTCGCCATCGCGCTTCATTTATTTGCCTTCATCACAATGCTGCCAAGACACGCCTTTGAGAATTTATGACGAGCGCGTAATTGGATTGATCGATTGTCTCTCCGCGCAACCATCGCGCAGCCATTTCCTCAATCACCGCCCCAAGGATGGCGGCATGTGTTGCGAGTTGGCGCTGCGAGACTGTTAAGTCGCCACCGAGGTCCTCAGCGATTCCGCTTACTAATTGTTTGGCGCTCCTGGGCTGAGTGCCCCATGTAGGCGGCAGCGCATACGGCGGGCTAACAGCTAGGCACTGGGGGCGGACGCCGAGATTTCTCCGCAGATCTTACTTTTGCGGTGGTGCTACGTTGAGTTTGCGAATCATCTGTTGAGTCTGCTTATGGTGCTGTGGCTGCGCCCCGCTGGCGCGTCCGTTGCGAGGCGGTGGTATGATGGCGACCACGACGATCGCGGGCACTATGGGGGCGCGCTAGGGTCTGTTGGGATTCATCGAGAGTTTATCACGGCTGCGGCCAGATGGATCATGGAAGCGAAGCTCTGGTCGGTCTTGTCCGCGCGCATGGCGATC
>JAJYAH010000014.1 GCA_021779635.1 Pseudomonadota bacterium
GTCAGGAGGGCCGCGACCATCATCGCGATGAGCCGACGCATTGCTGTCTCCCTGGAGTGAAGCGGACATCCCGAATCCGGGCGTCCATGGCGCGGACCGAACCAGTTCCCGGATTGCACATTCAAATGTGTGAATTTTTGGGCGCGTCACGTGCCGTTCAATAGCCGAGCGCGCAACCATCCTTGCGTGGATCGGAACCGCCGGTCAGCGTGCCCTTCTCCCAATCGATGCAGATTGCCTGTCCGCCACCGAGCGGCGGAACAAGGCTGGTGGTCTTGTGACCGATCTTCCGCAAGCCTTCGACCACTTCGGCGGGCACGCCATCCTCAAGCTGGTAGACGTTTTCATAGTGCAGGCCGCGCGGCATGTCGATCGCCTCCTGCACGTCGCAACCGTAATCGAGCATGTTGGTCAGTACATGCACCTGTCCGACCGGTTGATACTGCCCGCCCATCACGCCGAACGGCATCACCGCCCGGCCAGCCCTGGTGACAAGGCTCGGAATGATCGTGTGCAGCGGGCGCTTGCCGGGCGCGATGCAATTAGGATGGCCGGGTTGTACCCGGAAACCACCGCCGCGATTTTGCAGGAGGATACCGGTCTTGTTCGACACGATCGCCGAACCGAACGAATGCGCGATCGAATTGATGAACGAACAGGCGTTGCGGTCCTTGTCCACCACCGTGATGTAGATCGTCGAGGGATTCATCGGCGGCGCCACGTCAGGCAAATCCAGCAGCCGGTCCATTCTTATCCTGTCACCGTGCTCGTCGGCGAATTCCTTTGACAATATCCTGACGACATCGACATCGACATGGCCGGGATCGCCGATGTGCTGCTCGCGCATCATGTAGGCGACCCGCGCGGCTTCGGCTTCGAGATGAAAGCGCTCGACACTCATGGCCGGAAATTTCTTGAGATCAAAGCGCGCGAGGATATTCAGCATCACCAGCATGGTGATGCCCGGACCGTTCGGCGGGCACTGCCAGACGTCGTGGTCCTTGTAGATGGTGCCGATCGGCACCGTGGTCTCGGTAGTGTGGGCGGCGAAATCGTCAAGCGTGTGCAGACCGCCGATGCCGCGCAAGGTCTCCACCATGTCCTCGGCGATGGCGCCCGTGTAAAAGGCGTCGCGGCCATCTTTGGCGATGGCGCGCAAGGTCTGCCCCAGTTCGGGCTGACGGATCACATCACCGGCGACCGCCGGTCGGCCGTGCGGCAGCAGATAGCGCGCGCTGTTGGTGCCTTTTTTCAATTTATCGAACTGGTTTTTCCAGTCGAACGCGATCCGGGGTGCGACGACGTAACCTTGTTCGGCAGCCTTGATCGCGGGTTGCAACAGGGCATCGAGCCCCAGCCGGCCGTGATCGCGCAGGATGGTCGCCCAGGCGTCGACCGCGCCGGGAATGCTGACGGCGTGCGCCGAGGTCAGCGGAATCGCCTTGATGTTACGCTCGAGATACCACGAGGCCTCGGCAGCCTTCGGCGCGCGGCCCGAGCCGTTATAGGAAACAATCTTGCCCTCGCCCCGGGGCTGGATCAGCGCGAAGCAGTCGCCGCCGATCCCGGTGGATTGCGGCTCGATCACGGCGAGCAGCGCGGAAGCCGCCACCGCGGCGTCCGCGGCGGTACCGCCCGAACGCAGAACTTCGATCGCGGTCAGCGCCGCCTGCGGATGCGACGTCGCCACCATGGCGTTCTCCGCATGGACCGTCGATCGGCCGGCGAGCTGGAAATTCCTCATGCCAGATTGCTCACTTTGTTGGTCTTTTTCGTGCCTTGCCTGCCGCCATCGGCGCGGGGTTACATCGCACATTCATGAGGTGATGGGCAATGCTCGGGGACGAATGGGAGGCATAACTCTCGACGTCGTCCCGGCGGACGCGGGACCCATAACCCCTGGCGATTATTGTTGCCAAGGTCTTTGGCTCCATCTCCAGTTGCAACTTCGCGGCGCATGGATCCCGGCATTCGCCGGGACGACACGGCATTTCTTGCTCGCGCGACGGTCTTTCCCCTTCCCCGCCCCCCTGATAAACCGCGGCGATGCCATACAAAGTCGCCGCCTTCTATCAGTTCGCCGCGCTGCCGGATTTCCGGGAGCTGCGCACGCCGCTGCGGGCGATCTGCGCCGAACTCGGGCTGAAGGGCAGCGTCCTGCTGGCCGAAGAAGGCATCAACGGCACGCTCGCCGGCGCCGCTGACGCCATCGACCATCTCATCGGGGAACTGCGGGGCGCCGCCCTGTTCGGCGGCCGCTTCGACCATCTCGAACTGAAGTTTTCGCACGCCTCGGCGATGCCGTTCCGGCGTCTGAAGGTCCGGCTGAAAAAGGAGATCGTCACCCTCGGCACCGCCGGGCTGGATCCCAGACGGCAGGTCGGCATCTATGTCGAACCTGCCGACTGGAACGCGCTGATCGAGACGCCGGACATGCTGGTGATCGACACCCGCAATGCATTCGAGGTGGCGATGGGCACTTTCGTCGGGGCGCTTGACCCCGGCATCAACAGCTTTGGTCAATTCAGGGATTTTGTCGCGCGTCATCTCGATCCGGCCAGGCATCGGAAGGTCGCGATGTTCTGCACCGGCGGCATTCGCTGCGAAAAGGCCAGCGCCTATCTGCTCGCGCGCGGCTTTCCGGAGGTCTATCATCTCAAGGGCGGCATTCTCGGATATCTCGAAGGCGTGCCGGAAGCGGAGAGCCGCTGGCGCGGCGAATGCTTTGTGTTCGATGACCGCGTCGCACTCGGCCATGGATTGCGGGAGCGTCCGATGACGCCTTATTCCGAGGAGTGACGCAAATGAATGAGGCAAAGACGCTCAGCGAGCGCATCGACGCGCTGGAAACCCGGTTGACGTTCCAGGACGAGACCGTCGAGACGCTGAACAAGACCATCACCGAGCAGTGGCTCAAGATCGACGCGCTGACGCGACAGGTCGCGCATCTCAGCGAGCGCCTGCTGGAGGCCGAGACTCGCGCGCCGGGCGCCGCCAACGAGCCTCCGCCGCATTATTGAAGGTTGCAACCTCGCCGGCCCCTTCTTCAGGCCGCAAGCCTGCGCACCCAGCTCTCCGCTGCACGGTCAGGACCTTGCACATCTATCCAGGCCTCAACCAATCCCTTGGCCAAGCCCGCAGCGGCGTGTATCAGGGGCGGCAAAGGCCCTTCGACCGCCAACGGAACGACGCTTGACCCGGATTCCCGCCATCAAACCGCTGCTTGAATTGCTGTCCGGCCGCCGGCAGCCGGTGCCGCCCATCTGGATGATGCGGCAGGCCGGCCGCTATCTGCCGGAATATCGCGAACTGCGTGCCAAGGCAGGCGGCTTTCTCGATTTGTGCTTCACGCCGGAATATGCCGCCGAAATCACGCTACAGCCGATCCGGCGTTTCAACTTCGATGCCGCGATCATCTTCTCGGATATTCTTGTCATTCCCCACGCACTCGGGCGGTCGGTACGGTTCGAGGCCGGCGAAGGCCCGCGACTCGATCCGCTGGACAGGCCTGAGCAGGTTGCGACGCTGGCGACGCAAGCGGACTTTCGCAAGCTCGAGCCGGTCTATGAAGCGCTGCGCCGCGTGCGCCGCGAACTCGACCCGAAAATTGCGCTGATCGGTTTCTGCGGGGCGCCTTGGACAGTCGCGACCTACATGGTAGCCGGACAGGGCACGCCGGATCAGGCGCCGGCGCGGATGATGGCCTATCGCCATCCCGAAGTCTTCCATCAAATCATCGATGTCCTGGTCGAGAACTCGATTCAATACCTGCTCGGGCAGCTTGAGGCCGGCGCCGAGGTGCTGCAGATTTTCGATACCTGGGCCGGCGTGCTGCCGCCGCGCGAATTCGAGCGATGGTCGATCGCGCCGACCCGGCGCATCGTCGAAGGCGTGCGCGCGAAAGCTCCCGATGCGAAGATCATCGGTTTTCCCCGGGGCGCCGGCGCGCTGCTGCCGGCCTATGTCGACGCGACCGGCGTCGATGCCGTCAGCATCGACTGGGCAGCCGAGCCATCATTGATCCGCGAGCGGGTGCAGAACCGCGTCGCCGTTCAGGGCAATCTCGATCCGCTGGTGCTGATCGCCGGTGGCGCTGCGCTGGACCGCGCCATCGACGATGTGCTGGCGAATTTCGCCGCTGGCCGGCTGATCTTCAACCTCGGCCACGGCATCCAGCCGGAAACCCCGATCGCGCATGTCGAGCGGATGATCGAGCGGGTGCGGGCGTATCGAGGGTGATACCCGCTTTCGCGGTATGACCGCATCGATCCATCACGCCGGACGGCTGCGTTCGATGATCGCGGCGGCACCCTTGTCCAGCAGTTCGAGCCCGACGGCCCGGCCGAGTTCGCGCGGCCGGTCGGCGGGGCCGGAACGCGAAACCTCGATGAACGCGCCTCCCGCGTGTTCCAGCACCGACGCGGTCAATGACATCTGCGCGCCATCGATGGTTGAGAATCCCGCGATCGGCGAATTGCAGTGGCCGTTCAGAACCCACAGCACCTCGCGCTCGGCGGCGGCACATCGGTGCGCGGCGGGATCGTCGATCCCGGACAGAATCCGCCGCGTCTGCCAGTCGTGGGCGGCGCACTCCACCGCGACAATCCCCTGCCCAACGGCCGGCAGCATTTCCCGAACCGGAAATTCATAGGCGATGCGGCCGGCCAGACCGACGCGTTCGAGCCCGGAGCGCGCTATGATCAGCGCATCGGCCGGACCGACCTCGCCGCCATCCGGCAGCCGCTGCATTTGCAGGCCGTCGAGCTTGCGGACGCGGGTATCGGCCGCGCCGCGATAGTGAATCACCTCGATGTCCGGAAACAGCCGCCGCGCATAGGCTGCGCGCCGCACGGCGTTGGTGCCGACCTTGAATCCCTTGCCCCGCGAGCGCCGGACATCGCCGATCGAAATTCCGGGACGCAGCACCAGCACGTCGCCGGGCGGATCGCGCGACAGCGTCGCGCCGATCACGAGCCCGGGCGTATCCTCATTGCCGGGCATATCCTTGAGCGAATGCATCGCGGCGTGCAATTCGCCCGACAGGACGGCACGGCGGATTTCGGCAACGAACGCGCCGCCCTTGCCGCCGTGCTGCAGCAGCTTGCCGGTCTGGTCCTGGTCGCCGGTCGTTTCAAACTTGACGACCTCGACCTCGACATCGGGCGCGATCGCGGTCAGGCGGCGGGCAATTTCCTCGGTCTGGGCGAGCGCCATGACGCTCTTGCGCGTGCCGATGCGAATTCGAATTGCCACCACTCACGCTCCATTCGACGCCGCCGTCATCTTCGGCTGATTTCGGGCCGCAAGATAGAGCCAGCCGATGCCGGAACGCAAATGCGCGTTACCTCGCATCCTCCAGGATCATGTCCGAGGCTTTTTCCGCGATCATGATGGTGGGCGCGTTGGTATTGCCCGACATCAGGTCCGGCATGACCGAGGCATCGACTACCCGCAGGCCCTCGATGCCGCGAACGCGAAGCCGCTGATCGACCACCGCCAGGGGATCGTTGCCCATTCGGCACGTCGATGTCGGATGATAGACGGTGCTGCCGGTCTGACGGCAGAACGCCAATATGTCCTCGTCGCTTGTCACCCCCGGTCCCGGAAGGATCTCGTCGACCGCATAGGGCTTGAGCGCCGGCGCCGCCAGAATCTTGCGCAGGATCTTGAAGCCCTCGATGAAGGCAGTGCGGTCGGTTTCGGTCGCGAGATAGTTGATGCGGATCTCCGGCGGCACCGCCGGATCGGCGCTCTTGATGCGCAGCGAGCCGCGGCTCTCCGGCCGCAGCTGGCAGACTGACGCGCTGAATGCCGAAAACGAATGCAGCTTCTCACCCATCCTGTCGGTCGAGAACGGCAGGAAGTGAATCTGGATATCGGGTGTCGCCAGACGCGGATTGGTCTTGAAGAACGCACCCGAGGTGCCCGCCGCGATCGTCAGCGGCCCCTTGCGGAACGCCGCGTATCGCGCGCCGGCCATCACCCGACGAACCGGATGATTGAGGATATCGTTGAGCGTGACGGGCTGGGAGCACCGCGTCACCAGCCTGACCTGCAGGTGATCCTGCAAATCGTTGCCGACGCCGGGTGCATCGAGCACGATGTCGATGCCATGTTGCTTCAAAAGCTCCGCCGGGCCGACGCCGGAAAGCTGCAACAATTGCGGCGAATTATATGCGCCGCCCGAGACCAGAATTTCCTTGCGCGCCCGCGCGGTCCGCAGCGCCCCGCTTTGCCGATATTCGATCGCCCGCGCGCGGCGTCCCTCGAACAGGACGCGCTGCGCCAGCGCGGAAGTCTCAATGTGCAGATTGCTTCGGTTTTTGGCAGGCCGCAGATAGGAATAGGCCGTGCTGGCGCGCCGGCCACGCTGCGTCGTGGTCTGAAAAAATCCGGCGCCTTCCTGGCTGGCGCCGTTGAAGTCGGGATTGGTCGGAATACCCGTCTGCGCGGCGGCCACGACAAAGGCTTCCGACAGCGGATCGGCATGCCGCCAGTCCGACACCGGCAGCGGACCGCCGGCGCCATGATATTTATCGGCGCCGCGCTGCTGGTTCTCCGCCTTCCTGAAATACGGCAGCACGTCGTCATAACCCCAACCGGCGTTGCCGCGCTGACGCCAGCGATCGTAATCCTCATGCTGGCCGCGCACATACAACAGGCCGTTGATCGAACTCGATCCGCCCAACACCTTGCCGCGCGGCTGAAAGACGGATCGCCCGTCCAATCCCGGCTCCGGTTCGGTCTGGTACATCCAGTTGACGGTTTTTTCCTTGAACAGCTTGCCATAGCCGAGCGGCACGTGGATCCAGAGATTGGTATCCTTCGGACCGGCTTCGAGCAGCAGTACCGAATTCCTGCCGTCCGCGCTCAGGCGATTGGCGAGCACGCACCCAGCCGATCCTGCGCCGACGATGACGTAGTCGAATTCCAACGCTTCGGAAGAGCGATTACTTGCCGCGTTCGAGGAAGCTGTACTGCTCATGTTTCAATTTTTTGGGGCATAGAGCCGGCGAGAAAAGGAAGGCTCGAACTCAATTCGAACCTTCCAGCTCCATCGGTTGCAGGCCCAGCCGGCGAAACAGATCCATATCCTTGTCGTTTCCGGGATTGCCCGCGGTCAACAGCGTATCGCCGACGAAGATTGAATTCGCGCCGGCGAAGAAGCACAGCGCCTGCATTTCATCGCTCATGGCGGTACGACCCGCCGAGAGGCGCACCATGGATTCCGGCATCATGATTCGTGCCAGCGCAATCGTGCGCACGAAATCGATCGGCTCGATCGGCGTTGCATTCGCAAGCGGCGTGCCTTCGATCGGGATCAGCATGTTGATCGGGACGCTCTCAGGATGCTCCGGAAGATTGGCCAGGATCGTCAGCATCTCGATGCGGTCGCTCGCCCGTTCGCCCATTCCGACGATCCCGCCACAGCAGACCTTGATGCCGGATGCGCGGACATTTTCGAGGGTCAGGAGCCGATCGGCAAAACTGCGGGTGGTGATGATCTCCTTGTAGTAGCGTTCCGACGTATCGATATTGTGATTGTAGTAATCGAGGCCGGCGTGGCTCAACTGTTCGGACTGCGCGCGATCGAGCATGCCGAGCGTCATGCAGGTTTCCATTCCCAGCGCCTTGACGCCCCTGACCATCGCAACGACGGCGTCCATATCGCGCGGCTTCGGGTTGCGCCAGGCCGCGCCCATGCAATAGCGGGTGGCGCCGGCGTCACGCGCCTTGCGCGCCTCGGCGATGACGCGTTCGACTTCCATGAGCTTGGAAGCGGTCAGGCCCGATTCGTGGTGCATGGATTGGCTGCAGTATCCGCAATCTTCAGGACAGCCGCCGGTCTTGATGCTCAAGAGACGGCTCAGTTGAACCCGATTCGGATCGAAGCTTTGCCGGTGCACGGTCTGCGCCTTGAACAGCAGATCGTTGAACGGCATCTCGTACAACGCCGTCGCCTCCGCTTCAGTCCAGATCTTCCGGGAATCAGGAGTCTTCCTGGAATCCGGGGCTTTTCCGGAGTCCAAGGTCTCGCGCTGGTCGAGCCCGACCGCCGATGACTTCCCCTGATGATCCTGATGAGTTGCTGCAAACGTCATAATCGCTCCATCACTTCGGCGTTCCCGCAGATAGCTGTGACACATCGTTCGTTGGCCGACAACGAATGGCTGACCTGTTTGACTTCAAGAGGTTATGCGGGATGTGGTAGCGGGGAGCGCTGCAGCCGGTCCCCCGCCCCATTTTGAGCGTTTGTTTTCAAAGACTTACAGGCCGGATCGATCCGGCTGGCGCCCAACCACAGCGACATCCCGGGCCGCAAGAGCGGCGAAGCTCGAACTACGACCGAAAGGGTTGACCGGCCAAGCGCCCGCTATGCTGGCGCAATAGAGACATCCACTTCGCAGGAGATCGAAACCACCAAGGTTTCGGTGCCAAAGCATTTCGGGCACTCGAAGGTCCGTGAATCGAAGCCCGGTCTTTCAGGCTCGATCATCCGCAGTGCCATCATCTCTCCGCATTTTGAGCACCGAGGACTCTTGATACGGTCCACGAACATCGCCTATCCCCCCAATAGTTCGAACGACATTTGGTGGAGGCGCTTTGCGCAGATCGTATGGTCGGAAGGTGACGGATGTTTGGAAAAGTAGTGGATGATTGCGCAGCAATCACGAACGAGCCCTTCGGAAATAAAATTCGCGAATTGTTTGCCGCGCGCCGGAACTGAATTGCATGCCCGAGCTTTGGAGTGATTACTGTAACCCACGGAGATCTTCTGATGCGATCCAAACTTGCAATCTCTGCTCTCGTCGTTGCGTCGCTGTTCGGCTCGACGCTCATTGCGTCCGCTCAAACCCAAGCTGCGCCCGGCACGTCCAGCGAAGGAAACGTCAGTCCCGGCGCTGCCTCCGGCAAGAAAATGCAACATGAAAAAGGCATGACGACAGGGTCGAGCACGCGTAGCGGTGCCAATAAGGGCGGCACGATGAATCCATCGGGTCAAAACAACGCTGGTTCCGGTACGGACAACATGGCTGCTCCGAAAGGCGGCAGCAAGTACTGACATTCTTCTATGGGGCCGATCTACCTTGCGAAGCAAAAGGCCCCGGAGCAATCCGGGGCCCGCGTTCCGAACGTCTCCAGAGGCGGACGCGCAACCGATGAGTGACTTCGTCATCGAAGCGAAGGAAGTCACGAAGTCGCTGGGCCGCGGCGCTCGCGAGGTATAAGCGCTGCACGGCATCGACCTGTCGCCGCGCCGCGGCGAACTCACCTTGCTGATGGGCCCCTCCGGCGGCGGCAAAACC
Organism: Pseudomonadota bacterium; assembly: GCA_021779635.1. Next base: position 9,309 of record JAJYAH010000014.1, read on the forward strand.
ACGCTGCTGCTCATCCCGGACTGCATGCTGACGCCGACCTCGGGCACCGTCACCGTGTGCGGGGCACCACGTCTGATGCGGGCAAGGAAGCGCCTGCGAAAATCCCGCGCGACCATACCGGATCGGGCACTCGCGGGAAACAACCTTTGACGCGGATCAATCACACCGCCGCCAGATCGAAATATCAAGGGTTAACAGTAAGCGTGGGAGGCCCCAATGAAAGCACGAGATGTGATGGTTTCTCCTGTCGTCACCGTGGGCGGGAACGAGACCGTTCGCGATGTAGCAAAACTCCTGATCGGCAAGCGCATCAGCGCGGTTCCGGTCGTCGACGGCGCCGGAAAAGTCATCGGCATCGTCACCGAGGCCGATCTGCTGCATCGGGCGGAAGCGGGAACCGAACGCCCGGTCTCTTGGTGGTTGTCCCTTATTTCCGGAGACCGCGCCCTCGCAGACGAGTACGTCAAGTCCCACGCGATGAAGGTCAAGGACGTCATGACGCGCGACGTCAAAACGGCGGAACCCGACACGCCCCTGGTTGAAATTGCGGATCTTTTCGAGGAGGAGCACATCAAACGCGTTCCAATCGTGAGCAAGGGCGGTGATCTGGTCGGCATCGTCAGCCGCGCCAACATCATTCAGGCTGTCGCAAGCGCCCGGCCCAAGCTCGAAATCAACCCATCCGACGCCACGATCCGAAAAAGGGTGCTGGACGAGCTGAAGAAACAACCGTGGTCTCATGTTCACAGGCTGAATGTCACGGTCGCCGGGGGCGTCCTCGATCTCTGGGGCGTTGTCGAATCCGAAAAAGAGCGGCAAGCGATTACGGTGGCGGCCCAGACAATCTCCGGTGTCGCAGGAGTCAATGATCACCTCATACGCAAACCCGCGCTCATTTATTAGGATGGATGAAAGCCGTATTGCCGGTTCCAGCCTTGGGACTATTGCGGGATTTTGCGGGAGGGACGTCATCTTCGGATCCTGCACCGGAACCGACTGCATCGTTTGCGCATCCGATATAGGCCTTGCCGATATACCGTAGCTGCGCTGCAAAGCCCTGGCCTGACGATTCGCGGCAGGATTTGAAGTTCCCTGGGCGGCCAAACATATTCAGAGAGCCTTGGTTCAGGAAGCCTTGGTTCAGGGAGCCTTGGGCGACTGTAATGACCTTTGGCGCTTGGCTTGATCGGGCGAGAGCAACCAGATCTCTGCACGCCCCCCGGGATTGGGAAAATGACCCTCCTTGGTGCAATGCCAAATCGGCCCGATCCGTATCTTCCCTTAGGGTAACGATCGGAATTTTCCTCCGACCTTCTCGCTGCTATCGGTCAGCACGCAGTTGGTCTTCGGAGGAGATGAAGGATGGCTGAGGTCTATTTCAATTACTCCAACTCACGCGGCGTGTTGATTGATCGAAGCGGCACCGCTGTCGACGACCTCATGGAAGCCAGCGAGCGCGCCAATTGGGCTGTGCGGTCGCTCATCATGACGCCGAGTACGGAAGACTGGCGCGGCTGGGTTTTGCACGTCACCGATGACGATGGTGACGAGATCTTTGACGTGCCGTTCGCAGCACTGCTCGGCAAGCCGCATTAGGAGGTCACCATGTTCGCGCAATCTTCATTGGTACCGCTCCGCCTCCACGAGATCATGACGAGGTGCCACCGGCTGGTTAGAAGCGCCTGCAATCCCTATCGGCCCGAACTTCACTACATGCGTGGCCCCGGCCCCAAGTGGCGGGCGAAACATGCCGGTCATGGGGCGACCGCGGCGTGAAACACGCAATTCGATAGGAACGTCGGTTCCAGCCAGAACAGGGGACCAGGTTCGCGCGGCAACACGACGGACGGAGGCTCGGAGGCTGCGGCCGCCTGGCTCGGCGCAGCCGGTCTGAATTAAATACGCAGACTGAAGCAGTCTTCTTTTTGAGCCGACGCGCTGCCATTCGTAAATGTCCTTAAGCAAGCCACCCGAATTTCGAAAACCTCCGATATGAGAGACATTGACCGCGCCTAGCAGCAATCCTTAGCTCAGGAGGCCAGCATGATCTCGACGCTTCCAAGTGCCTTCAGTTTGCAAAGCAGCTCACGCACTTCAGACCGTCCGTCCTCGAAGCGGCGGGTCGCCGAATTCGAGCTCGATCGATCTCGCGACTCTCGCCACCGTCACCGGATTCTATCAAGCGCCAGAAAGATAGCGGCACTGTTTCACCACGATATTGAAGATCGCCAGGGCTTCCACTAGGAAGCGCCGCGAGTGTTCTATCGGGCTGGGCGGTCGAAGCCCTGGCTCCAGGGCGAAAAACAGGGCGCGCATCCGTGATGGAGCCGGCGCGCTTCCCGCGAATGAAATCAGCCCTCAGGGACGGATTTGATTCGGGTCAAGTTCCCTTAGCGTTGTTCTAGTATCCTGATGTCGCGGGAGAGTTCCATGTCGTGGTTTATTGTCCGGTTCATGAAGGACGTGCTTGGCGAAAACGGCCGCCAGTGCGAGGTCTGTCAGAGCGTGGTCGAAGTTGAGGCCGCCAACGAGGCTCAGGCCGCCGAGATCGCCAAGCAGAAATTCTGTCAGACGCAACAGTTGAATGACTGGTCGCTGCATGCAGACCGGATCAACGTCAAGGCGGCCGACTTTCCGTCCTGACATCATCGCGGGCGGAAATTCGCTGCTTCCGGGCTCAAAAATACCAAAGCAGCTTGAAAATCTTCATCTGGCGGACAGAGAGGAGTTTTGACCTTCCTCAATACGGAACAAATTCCGCCGTGATTTATTTGCCCCATGTCAAAATATATCCGGTCTTTCCTCGAAATCGGTTTGCATGACGTCGGGCTGGTCGGCGGCAAGACCGCGTCGCTTGGCGAGCTGTACTCGACGCTCGCATCCGAAGGCGTTGCCGTTCCCAATGGCTATGCCGTCACGGCGGACGCTTATCGCGATGCGCTGTCACAGCCCGGTATCGCGGACGAGCTTCATCGGCTTCTCGACGGTCTCGACAAACGCAAGATCAAGCAGCTTGCGGCCACCGCCGCCAAAGCGCGCGAGATCGTCTACAAGGCCATGGATACAGGACCTCTCCGCGAACAGATCGTGGATGCGTATCGAGCACTTGAACGGGAGTTCGGGGCCGGCGTCGCTGTAGCCGTGCGAAGTTCTGCGACGGCGGAGGATCTGCCGACGGCGAGTTTTGCGGGCCAGCATGAAAGCTTCCTCAACGTGCGTGGCGCGAAGGATTTGTTCGAAGCCTGCCGGCGCTGCTTTGCCTCCATTTTCACCGATCGTGCCATTTCCTACCGCATCGATAACGGCTTCGATCACTTCAAAGTCGCCCTCTCCGTCGCTGTGATGAAAATGGTCCGCTCGGATCTCGCCGCCAGCGGGGTCGTCTTCACCCTCGATACCGAATCCGGTTTTCGCAATGTGGTTTACCTCACGGGCTGTTACGGTCTTGGCGAAACCATCGTCCAGGGACAGGTCGATCCCGACGAATTCTACGTTCACAAGCCGACCTTGAAACAGGGGTTTCGCTGTGTCCTGCGCCGCCGGCTCGGCGGCAAGCAAATACGCATGACTTACGGCAAGGGCGGCGGTAGCCGTGCGACGCGCATTGGCGTCGTGCCGAGCGCCGAGAGGGAGAGGTTCTGCATTTCCGACGCGGAGGTGTTGAGCCTTGCGGAAATTGCCGTGCGGATCGAGGAGCACTATTCGAAAGACGCCGGCTTTGCCATGCCGATGGATATCGAATGGGCTAAAGATGGCTCCGACGGCAAGCTTTATATTATTCAGGCGCGGCCCGAAACAGTGGCGTCGCAGCGCTCGCCCGATGTCTTCGAGGCCTACACTCTCAAGGGGCACGGACCCGTCATCGTCACCGGTCGCGCGGTAGGGGAAAAAATCGCCTCGGGGCGCACACGCCGCATAGCGAGCGCGCGCGACCTCGCGACCTTCAAGCCGGGCGAGATACTGGTCGCGCCGGCCACCAGTCCGGATTGGGAGCCGGTCATGAAGATCGCTGCCGGCATCATTACCGACAAGGGCGGCCGAACCTGCCATGCGGCCATTGTGGCACGGGAACTGGGCATTCCCGCCGTAGTGGGTGCAACGCACGCGACAGAAAGGCTCAAGACCGGGACAAATGTCACGATCTCCTGCGCCGAAGGTGAAATTGGCAGCGTCTACCAGGGAACGGTTGCCTTCGACGTCATGCGAACGCCGGTGAGCAATCTCCGGCAGCCGCGTACCGCGATCATGGTCAATGTCGGCACCCCCGAAATGGCATTTCGGGTAGCGATGCAGCCGCAAGCGGGGGTCGGTCTGGCGCGCATGGAATTCATCATCAGCGAGCATATCGGGGTGCACCCGATGGCGCTCCTCAAGCCGGAGAAGATCGCCTCGGCCAAGGCGAAGGCTGCGATCGCCCATCTTGTTAGAGGTTATCAAAGCCCTGCCGATTTCTTCATCGAGAGGCTGGCGGAAGGCGTCGGCACCATCGCCGCAGCATTCTATCCCAAACCGGTAATTGTTCGGCTCTCCGACTTCAAGACCAACGAATATGCGAGCCTGCTCGGCGGCGAGGCGTTCGAGCCCAAGGAGGAGAATCCGATGCTGGGATTCCGCGGGGCTTCCCGTTACAGCCACCCCGCTTACGCCGAAGGCTTCGCGCTGGAGTGCGCGGCACTCTGCCGGGTGCGCGAGAAAATGGGTCTCTCCAATTTGCGCGTCATGGTGCCGTTCTGCCGAACCGTCGAGGAAGGGCGGCGCGTGATCGCGACGATGGCCGCCAACGGGCTCAAAAGCGGTGAAAACGGACTAGAGATCTTTGTGATGTGCGAGATTCCGAACAATGTCATTCAAATCGACGCATTTTCAAAATTGTTCGACGGTTTTTCGATTGGCTCGAACGATCTGACCCAGCTTACGCTGGGAGTCGACCGGGATTCCGACATTGTCGCCTTCGATTTTGACGAACGTGATCCGGGAATGCTGGAGATGTTCAGACAGGCCGTGGTCGGCGCCAAGCGCAACGGACGTCACGTCGGCATCTGCGGAGAAGCACCCGCGAATTATCCGGAGATTGCGCGTTACCTGACACAGCTTGGCATCGATTCGATCAGCGTTGACCCCGCAAGCGTGTTTCGCACCATGGCAGCGGTTCTCGAGGCCGAAGCCAATCCCACAAAAATCGGGCTTGACGGTCGCTAAGAGGCACTGGCGGCTTGGGCATGAATTTGGTCAGCCGCTGCGTTGACCCTGGTCATCGTTTCAGTCAGTTCCTCATAGACCTCATCTTCGATCGTCACCGTGCCAAAATTCGAGTTTTCCCCGTCAAAACGTCCTTCAGCCGGCTGATCGGCATGCTCGAACCAGTGATAGCCAACCACGGCTGGCTTCCTCAGGGCTGCAGTGACGTAGCGTTCGAAGCATCGGGCACGCTCGACCTGGCTCACCACCCGCGGTCCGGCGCCGCTGGAATTGGGCAGACCGGAATCATCGCCGCGGAAGGAAAATTCGGAAATCAGGCACGGTTTCCCGCCAGCCGCATAAGCAGCGATTTCCGCGCTGGGATCGAAATCGTAGCAATTGAACGAGACCACGTCGAGGTAGCGGCCGGCCGCGGCAATTACGTTTGGATGCGGTTGACAGCCGAACCGGGAGCCAATCACGAGATGATTGGGGTCGGCCGCCTTGATGGCCTCGACGCACAACTGGAAATATTGTTCGGCGACAACCGCAACAAAGGCGTCGCAATCCGCGAAAAATGCCGCGCGGGTGCGGTAGGCGAGGTTAGCCTTGGTCTCAAGCGCGCCGTTCAGACCGCCGGGCGGCGTTCTGCGGAACGGCGCCTCGACAGATGCGATCGTGCCGAATTCCTCCCATGATCGCGCCGGCGAGCGCCAGACCGCGTTGAATTGGGAAAATTCCCGATAACGCTCCTCTAACCTTGTGATGGCTGCGACGCGGCCAGGACGGTGAGCGGGCAGGTTCAGAAACAGGGTCAGAAGCTCGTCGGATCCTCGCCAATCCGGCGACCAATACAGCTCGTTGTCGATAAACGTGCCGAGCAATCCGGCCTCGTTGTGCCGTTTCGCGCAATGATCTTTTGCGCTTGCGCGGATGTGACCCAGAAATGCGGGATCAAAGACATCGGGAAAGATTTCGTCGCGCCGGTGCAGCCGGAAAGAGGCACCAAGCGCTGCAGTGGGAGCGGTCGCAAGCAAGGACGATCCTGCATTGGCGACAAGTTCATCAGACCAGCAGCCAAGCGTGTTGAATTGCCAGCCTGCCAGCCGATTTGCCGCTGCCGCACGCCAGATGTGCTGGCTGCCGTATTTTTCCCGACACGCGTTGGCGTATGGCACGCGATTGGTATTTCCGACCTGGTCCTGATCGAAGCGGACCGTGTTCACCCCCTTGGAAAGAAAGCGGCCGCCGTCCGGATCGACAAGCCAGAACACGCCGTCGAGCTCGTCAACGCGAAAAAAGCCGCTTCCGCGAAAGCGGTCATCGGCAATTCCGCCCCATTTGGTTCTGTGCAAGCGGATACTCCAGCGCCAAGGTAACAATTGGCATTTTATCGCACCGAGCGTTCAGCGGTTCTTGATGTATCTCAAGATCGTCACGTCAACGGCCGGCCTATTAGTATCGCGCTGGTAGTTTGCCTGGGCGAAAGGGTAAGCCGTGAATTTGGACAATGCAGCCGGCGATCAAGCGGTTCATTCCACGCCAGCAACGGAGCTGCCTTCGACCGCCGGCCTGCGCCCGGATTTCATCTGGGGCGTTTCCACCTCGAGCTTCCAGATCGAAGGCGCAACAAGGGAAGACGGTCGAGGACAGAGTATCTGGGATGTTTACTGCCAAAACGGTGAGGTGAAGAACCACGATACCGGCGATGTTGCGTGCGACCACTACCATCGATACCGCGAGGACGTCGCCCTGATGAAACGGCTGGGCGTTCAAGCGTATCGGTTCTCGGTTGCGTGGCCGCGGGTGCTGCCGCAGGGGCAAGGATCCGCGAATGAACCGGGCCTCGCATTCTACGATCGGCTGATCGACGAGTTGCTGGCCTCCGGAATCGAACCGTGGCTGTGCCTGTATCATTGGGACCTGCCGCAGGCACTCGAGGATCTTGGCGGCTGGATGAACCGGGAGTCGGTGGCATGGTTCGCCCGCTACACGATGCTGGTCTCCACCCGTTTCGGAGATCGCGTCAAGCGTTTCGCGACCTTCAACGAGCCATCGATCTTCAGCCTCTTCAGCCGTTCACTGGGCCAGGGGGGTCGAAGCCGCGAAGACAATCTCCACCGCACGATACATCACGTAAACCTCGCGCACGGTGCGGCCGTGGATGTGCTGCGCGAAAAGGTTTCCGGCGCGTCGATCGGATGTATTCACAATTATCAGCCCTGCTGGCCGTCCAGCGGAAACGAAGCCGACATAGCGGCGGCCGCGCGCCTGCATGCCTACTGGAACCTAGCTTTTCCCGGCCCGCAATGTCGCGGCGAGTATCCGCCGCTCGTTCGGCCTGCGATCGAACCGTACATCCGGCCCGGCGACATGGCGCGCATTTGTCGTCCGGTCGACTGGTTCGGTCTCAATCACTATAGCCCGGTCTACGTAAAGGCGCAGCCGAGTTCGATTCTGGGGTTCGACTTCGGCGAGAAACCGGCCGGCGCTCTCCTGACACCAATCGAATGGCCGATCGATCCGGGCGCCTTCGCTGAAACACTGCTGACAGTCCATGAGAGCTACGGCCTGCCGATTTACGTCATGGAAAACGGATTTGGCAATTTTGACGCGCCCGCCGAGACAGGAGCCGTGATCGACACGGAGCGCATTCAGTTTCTGCGAGCCTATATCGAGGCGATGAATTCTGCCGCCGTCAAAGGCGCCGACGTTCGAGGTTATTTTGTCTGGTCGCTGCTGGACAATTTCGAATGGCAGGCGGGATACGGTACTCGTTTCGGCCTGGTCTATGTCGACTATCCGTCGCTGCGGCGCATTCCGAAATCATCGTTCCGCTGGTACGCGGATTTGATCAACGCGGCACGACGGCGATGAACGCAGCCTCCTCAAAGCCGCCCCTGCAGAAGGTGTTGCTTGCAGACATCGGCGGGACCAATGCACGCTTCGCGCTCCTGGCGGGCGGAACCGTAGGCACAGTTGTCCATTTGGCTGTCAGCGGCTATGGCAGCTTCCGTGAGGCACTCGACAACTACCTTGGCAAGTTGCCGGAAGCCGGAACGATCCGCGCCGCAGTTCTTGCGGTTTCGGGCCCAGTCCGGAACGGCCGCTGCGCCCTCACCAACAATGCCTGGGTGGTCGATGCCGCCGACTTGTGCAATGCGTATGGATTTTCCACTGTACGTATAATCAACGATTTTGAAGCGGTTGCATGGTCCCTGCCCCGCCTTTCGCGTGACAAGCTCCTCCAGGTAGGCGGCGGGCAGCCGGCCGTGGGCGCGCCTTGTGTGGCGCTTGGTCCTGGTACAGGTCTTGGAATGGCGGTCAGCATACCGCACGCAGCTGGTCACCTCGTGCTTTCGAGCGAGGGTGGCCATTCGACAATGGCCGGCAGTTCGTTGCGGGAGGACGCTGTGATCGCCTATCTGCGGCGGCGATTTGGACATGTCTCGGCAGAACGAGTTCTGTCTGGCACCGGGCTGGAAACTCTTCACGAGGCTCTCGCCGTCCTGGACAAAGTGACGCTGCCAAGGCGCCGTGCGACCGAGATTACCCAGGCCGGAATCGAAGGAAAGTGTCCGACGAGCCGCGCTGTCATCGACATGTTTTGCGCGATGCTTGGGACTGTCGCCGGCAATCTTGCGCTGACGCTCGGTGCGAGGGGCGGAGTATTTGTCGGCGGGGGCATTCTGCGTCACATGCCCGAATATTTTGCCAGTTCGCCATTCCGTGCGCGTTTTGAGGAAAAAGGCCGGTTCAGCAAATACCTCAAATCAGTTCCAGCGTATCTAATCCTGGACGAGGACGTCGCTTTTGTCGGCTTGCGCGCTTTGGTGGAGGTCGAAAGTATTGGCTGATATTTCGCTGGGTCAAATCGTCACCCTCACCATAAACCCCGCCGTCGACGTATCGACGTCGGTAAAAAAAATGACGCCTTTCATCAAAATGCGGTGTGCGCCGGCCCGCCGTGATCCGGGTGGAGGCGGAATCAACGTCGCTCGGGTTCTCAAGCGGCTCGGCGCGGAATCAACCGCAATTTACCCGGCCGGTGGCGCCACGGGGCAGTTGCTGGCGACCCTGGTTGAGCGCGAAGGCGTGCGAAGCATTGTGATCCCGACGTCAAACGACACGCGGGAGGATATTACCATCTTTGACGAAACGACCCGCCAGCAATTTCGCCTTGTCTTTCCAGGTGCCCCGCTGAGCGACATCGAATGGCAAGAATGCCTGGGATCGATTGCGCGCATCACGCCTCAGCCCGCGTTTGTTATTGCGAGCGGCAGCGTGCCTGCCGGCGTACCGCATGATTTCTTCGGCAGAGTCGCTCAGGCTTCGAAAGCGCATAGCAAGCTCATCGTGGATACATCCGGCCCCTTCCTGAAGGCGGCTTTGGAAGCAGGCCTCTATCTCATCAAGCCCAACCTTCATGAGTTTCGGGAGCTGGCGGAAATCACCACCAACGACGAAGCCTCGCTGATCGAAGCAGGACGCCGTGTCATCGACCGGTATCGCGTGGAGGTTATAGCCCTCTCAATGGGGTCAGATGGTGCTCTGCTCGTAACGCGCGATATGGCGTTGCGCGCGAACGGTCCGCCTATCGACCCCATCAGCGTTTCCGGTGCCGGCGACAGCTTTCTCGGGGCAATGGTGTGGAGTCTTGCGAAGGGTAACAGTCTCGAGACCGCCCTCCGTTACGGGGTTGCCGGCGGCTCCGCCGCGCTGTTCAATCCCGGGACGGAACTTTGCCGCTCCGAGGACGTCCACCGCCTTGCTTCCGAGGTGATTGTCACGCCGATTGTTTGCAATCCCCGCTAATCTGGAACGCAACATCAACCGGATGCACTTCTCCGGATCACAATAATCGGCTGGAAGACTGCGATCGGCTGGAAGTGTTCGTCAAGGACCGGCGAGTCTCATCACCACGATCTTGCCGTGCCGAATGCCTAACCCGAGCCCTTTTTTGCCGCCTTGTCGGGAACAACGGCGCCGAGCAGCATCTCAATGCGACCATTGCCCCAAAGCGGGAGCAAGAGGCGCGCGTAACCGTCCGGATGTTCGGCGTCGCCTTTTCTGGCTGCTGCTTGACGATAGTAAGTCGGAGCGCAGTGCTCGACAGTCGCCCCGCATTGCAGCGTAAGCTCATCGAACGGCGCTCGAAGTCCAATTTCGTCAAGAAACCTGTTGCCAATCGTTTCGCCGTACCAGCGGGTCAGGTCCGCTCCCAAAAGATCGAAGCGGAACCGAAGCGGGTTATCGAAAACATCGATCAGCATCGACTCCCGCCCGAGCCGCGATCGCAATGAAAATTTGACATCGTCCCAAAACGGAATGTCGTTGGCGCCACGTTTCAAGCCATTCCAGTACGCTTGAATGTGGCCGAGATCTGGTCCCAGTTCGTTGGGAAGAGAAAAATTGTGGACGCCTGCTGCCATCGATCAGCCCTTCCTCGCGTATGGGTATCAAAACAATGAATATCCTAGCGGTCCTGGAAAGCCCTGCTAACCTCATCTCTCACCTCTGGCCATGACATGCATCAAGCCGGCAGGTACCGATCCCAACCATTATTATTCAATAAGTATGTTCGCCCTTTTTGACCGAAATGGTCGATACTATGCAACCGGTGGCTCCAAGAGAACATGATTGGTCCGGAGGCCGTTCACGCATGTCGCAGCGAAGCGAACCAGAAAGTCACCGCGGAAGCCTGCTTCTTCGGTTCTTGTCCAGCGCTGCCGGTTTTTGGAAAGGCAGGTCCGGTCGCCTGAGCTGGCCCTTGAGCATAGCGTTGGTCGCGATCGCACTCGCGCAGCTTACAATACAATACTTGTTGAATTACTGGAACCGCGATTTCTTCAATGCGCTCGAGCGTCATGACGGCGCTTTGCTCTGGAACGAAGCCCTCATTTTCATACCACTTGCTTGCACGAACATTGCGCTCGCAGTTGTGTCGGTGTGGGGTCGTATGACAATGCAGCGCAAATGGCGCCAATGGCTCACAACCCACCTTCTTACGTCTTGGTTGAAAAAATATCGCTACCGGCGGCTCCAGTTTGTCACCGGAGAATACCAGAACGCTGAATATCGCATTTCATTCGACGCGCGGATTGCGACCGATGCTCCCGTCGACTTGGTGTTTGGGTTGCTGACTTCCGCACTGACGGCAATTGTATTCATCCATGTCCTTTGGTCGGTGGGAGGCAGTATGACCGTCGTCCTTTCCGGACACGAGTTGACCGTGCCAGCCTACCTTGTGGTCGGCGTCGTCGTTTACTCGACCGCGTTCACGGCCATCATGCTTGCCGTCGGTCGCAATTTGACTTCGGTGATCCAGGGGGAAAACCAGGCAGAAGCGGAGCTACGGGCGGCAGCCAACCATATCCGCGAAATCGGTGAAGGAACGCCGTCAGCCGCGGCCGGGCCGGAAGACCACCACAGTCTTTGGCACGCGCTGCGCCAGGTCCTTCTGCGTTGGCGTCAATTGTGCCGGCAGCTGATGGGAACGACGATGGTCTCGCAGACCGATATTTTGCTTGCACCCGTATTTGCATGGTTACTCTGTGCTCCCAAGTTTCTCGGCGGGACCATGATGCTTGGCGAACTCACGCAAGCGGCCGCCGCGTTCGTGATGGTGCAGTCCGCATTCAACTGGGTCGTTGACAATTACCAGCGGCTGGCTGACTGGCGCTCAGCGGCCTATCGTGTCGCAACGCTGTTGCAGGCGCTCGATGATGTCGATCGACTCGACGCAACGGCGCCATCGCGCGGTCCGGATACCCTGCAGAATATTTACGCATCGACACCGTCAGGAGATTATCCATGAAGGTTGCGGACTTTATGACGCGTCAGGTCGTGACGGTTACACCAGAGACCTCGATCCTGGAGGCGGCTCGGCTGATGCTGGACCATAAGATTAGCGGCTTGCCGGTCGTAACCAACGAGGGCCGCGTCGTCGGCATTATCAGTGAGCACGATCTCCTGCGTGGCAAGAAGCGCGATGTCAAGACGGAAGGGACGCATTGGCTCCGCTTGATGATGGAGCAGGCGAACCTGGTCGATGAATCCGCGCGGTTCAAAGAACGCAAGGTATCCGAAGCGATGACCCCCGATCCTGTGACGATCACCGAGACGGCACCGCTCGAAGAAGCCGGGCGTCTAATCGGAGAAAACGACATCAAACGATTGCCCGTCGTTCGCGACCATAAACTGGTGGGCGTTATTGCCCGCGCCGATATCGTTCGAGCGATAATTCATGCCGCTCGCAAGATCACGGATGCGGCGAAGCGCGATAAAATGATGGACGCGCGATTGCTTGAACTGGAACGACAATCGCTTCTGCACCGTCTGCGTGGGCCGAGATAACATCCGTCACTTCTAGACTCCAAGATCCGTACTAGACGTGGTGGCCGCAAAAGATCCGATCGACAAGGGCGTTTTCGAGCGCCTCGGCGGCATTCATGCGCATTCCGGTGTACATCAACAGGCCGGCGCGGGAGCCGACCAGCGAGACGAGCCGTTCGAGACTGCGCCGGGGGTAAGTCAAGGAGTGATGCGCGGCATCACCGGGCCTTCTGAACCGCAAACACATGCAGAGGAATTGATCTCGCTCAACACGACCGTCCGGCCGCGGAGCATCTTGCCGCGGTGTGACAAGACCTTCACGAGAATGAGCAAAGACATGACTGATAAACAGCAGAATGCCGCTGCGTTGCAACGACCAATCCTCCGGACCAAAAGCAATCAGAAAGCTGAGGAACGCCGGGTTCAAGATGCATTGGAAGACGACGAAGTTCGGGAGGCTTTAAAGCTTCTCCATGCGCGCGGCAAGAATCGACGCGACGAGGTGGTCTAGCTTTCAACCAGCCATAATTCGGCCGTCTGGTGGCCGGCTTCACGGGTGATTGCCAGTATACGCAGAAGGCTCGACGCATATATACCAACCGAATCGACCCCGAGGCCGGTTCGGATCGTTCGCCGCCGGCCCGACGTCGCGGCTCCATCCTTGAAAATTCTCAGTGCCAAAATCGATGCGAATGACCGATGCTGTTCGACTTTTTCGACAGCGTCGACCCATACCGAAAGCCTCGCATGATGGACCACAAGCACGTCTTAATAAGGCCTGGTCCAAAACGCGGATCGACTAGCCACCCTCCTTTTCCATCTGCACCAAAAGTCCGACGGATCGGCAATAAGCTAAGAAGCCTTGATAATTCTCGCCCAAGGTCTCCGCGGTCTCAGTCAGCTGTTCCAGGGTGTATTCGACCCTATCCTCATAGTCCTCCAGGAAACCCAGCGATCGTCCATCCTCTCGGCCGTGCACCGGCTTGATGGTCGGCTTGGGCTTGAGAATCCAGTCCGGTTGAATTGATCGAGATGACTTGCCCGCCATCCATGCAGAATGCTCAATATCGCTCACCAGAAAACTAAATGTCTCCAGAATTTTCAGATACTTATAGACGGCCTCAAATTGATCGAGGGGTATTTCCCGGTGACGCAGCAGGCCTAGCAAAGCAATGCGCTTCTCGCCTGTCGTGAGCGATTTGATCAACAGCATGACATCAGCCAAATCAGATCCGATGACCGTTGCAATGATCTGCTGCATCAGCACCTCATGCCGGGCAAACCAGCGAACGATGGTGCCGAAGAGCACCAGATGTCGTTCTGTAATGCAGTCAGAAGGCGTGGTGCTCATCTCCGTCTCCCTACGTCAAGCTCGATGGCAGCCGTTCCCCGCATTCGGGTTCTTCGAACGCGACGCCCCGATTTTGTCGGTGCCTCCATCAGATGGCACTGGCAATCGATCATCGGTTGCCGAAACTGATGCAATGCAACGCAAAACAACTGATCCAAAAGCAATGTTTTACGTTTGATACAGATCAAAGCGATTCCCGGCGCCTGCAGATCAACTGCGAGCTTGGAAGTTCCCCACCCGTGAAGCGAATACAACAGCCATTTAGTGAGGCTGACATGGCGATGATGCCATCGATGAGCAGCACAGACCACGGAACGACCTGCGTCAAATGTGGTGAGTTGCTATTTATCCCTGATTGGTCGGAATTCGTTAATGAATGGCTCGTCCTGAATCTTTGGTGTTGTTGCAGGTGCGGCGATCGGTTCGAAACTTTAGCCTCCATGGCTGACGATGCAGAGTTCAGAGTGATCCAGAGAGATTGGAAGCAGATGTTTCCCACGCTGTTGGTGGCGTGAATGATTTCTGATTATGCTGGATTCCCGGCTCTATGACTCTTTATTGCCCTGCATGCCAGGGACCAATGATGAAACACTGTCGTGCCTTTCGGTGCGAACCGGGCCGGCAGATCATTATTTTCTTCGAGGCGAAGGATAAGTCGCCTTATATTTCAATCCATGCTCCGCCTGAACAACGAAAGAATGCCAGGTCGTCTTCAAGGGCGTTTGTCTGATCGCGCTGCTGTACGGGCCTTGGGCATGCGACCGCGTGTTGGGCGCGCGCAATGTTTCAGCGCCGGCGAAATCCCTGATCTGCACGGAATTTCATCGTGTTCACTGCAGTGATCGCTATCGCGAGTTCGCTTTCGACATCAAGCGAGATTTGATCGCCGACTTTCTTGATCAGGATCAATGAATCGCGCTGCCGCAGGCATAGCGTTTTTTCCAAATCATAATTGAGGGAGTATTTGTCATGGCGGAAGCTGCTACGAAGTTGCCCATTAAAACCGAAGCCACCCCGGCTACGTTGCCAAATAGGGCGGTAGACTGGCAACCGTTCGACGTTTTGCGAAATCGGGTCGACCGGCTCTTTCATGATTTCCAGACCGGATTTGTGCGGAATCCATTCATTCGTCCGCTGCCGGACATTGAGGCCTTCTGGCGCCGTGACCTTGGCCTCAATGTCACGCCGGCCATGGACATCGTCGAGAAGGACAAGGCTTTCGAGGTCACGGCCGAACTGCCAGGCCTCGATGCCAAGAACATCGACCTGGAGCTTTCCGATGGGACGCTGACGATCAAGGGCGAAAAGCAGGAGGAAACGGAGGAGAAGACCAAGGACCGCTACGTTTCCGAGCGGCGCTATGGCTCGTTCCGCCGCTTGCTCCAGATTCCGGACAGCGTCGACACAGATAAGATCGAAGCCAATTTCAAGAGCGGCGTGCTGACGGTCACCCTGCCGAAATCTGCCGACGCGGAGAAGAAGCAGAAGACGATTCCCGTAAATGCGAAATGAGAAATGCACGGCCTCGCCGCATCAGGATTTTGATCGACGAGGTCGCGCTATGATGATGATTCTGGTCCCACGGAGAAGCAGCGAATGGCCCACAAGCAGATCCTGTTTCATTCCGCCGCCCGCGAAAAAGTATTGCGAGGCGCGACACTTCTTGCCGACGCCGTGCGTGTCACGCTGGGCCCGAAGTCGAAATCAGTCCTGATTCAAAAGGGCTGGGGCGCGCCGATCGTTTGCAACGACGGCGTCACCATCGCCAAGGAATTCGATCTCAAAGATGCCGAGGAGAACCTCGGAGCCCAGGTGCTGCGTCAGGCCGCGGAAAAGACCGGAGATGTCGTCGGCGACGGCACCAGTACCTCGACCATCCTTGCTCATGCCATCCTCGCCGATGGCGTACGCAACGTGGTGGCAGGAGCCAGCGCCGTCGATCTCAAGCGCGGCCTGGATCGGGCGGCGCGCGTTGCGATCGGGGCGCTACATGCCATGTCGCGCCCGGTGAAGACCAAGGCCGAAAAGGCCCAGGTCGCAACCATTTCGGCTCACAATGATCCCGCGATCGGCGCCCTCGTTGCCGACGCCATCGAGAAAGTTGGCGGCGATGGCGTGATCTCGGTCGAGGAATCCAAGACCACGGAAACCACGCTGGACGTCGTCGAGGGCATGAAATTCGACCGTGGCTTCATATCCCCCTACTTCGTCACCGACGCGGAGCGCATGGAGGCCGTGCTGGAAGATCCATTCGTGCTGCTATGCGACCATAAGATCGGGGCGCTACGCGACCTTATTCCGCTGCTTGAGCAGGACGCCAAGTCGGGCCGGCCGTTGCTGATCGTGGCCGAGGACATCGAGGGCGAGGCGCTTGCTACCCTGATCGTCAACCAGCTTCGCGGGGTTCTCAAGGGCTGCGCGGTCAAGGCGCCCGGGTTCGGAGATCGGCGCAAGGCGATGCTGGAAGATATTGCGATTTTGACCGGTGCACAGGTCATCTCTGAAGATCTGGGTTTGAAGCTTGAGAGCGTTACGCTGCAACAACTCGGTCGCGCAGCACGGGTCGTCGCGGACAAGGAAAATACGACGCTGATCGGTAGCGGTGGTGACCGTGTGCGCATCGACGGCCGGATTGCGCAGATTCGGCGGGAAATCGAAAAAGCGACCAGCGACTACGATCGGGAAAAGCTGGAGGAGCGGCTCGCAAAACTATCTGGCGGCGTCGCGGTGATTCGCGTCGGCGCGCCAACCGAGGCCGAAATGAAGTCGAAGAAGGAAGCGCTCGACGACGCCATCAGCTCCACCAAGGCCGCCGTGGCCGAGGGAATCGTGCCCGGCGGCGGACTGGCGCTGCTGAAATGCATTGAAACGGTCAGCCGGGAAGAAGCCGCCTGCGAAGGCGACGAGAGAACCGGCGTTCAGATTTTGAAGCGGGCCCTTGAGGCACCGGCCCGTCAGATCGCAGAGAATTCGGCCGTCGACGGCGGTGTCGTTGTCGCGCGCATGCTGGGTGGCCAGGACAATTTTGGTTTTGACGCCTCGCGCAAGGAATATGTCGACCTGGTCGAGGCCGGCATCGTCGACCCTGCGAAGGTGGTTCGTACCGCGTTGGAAAACGCGGTCTCGGTCGCAAGCGTGCTGTTGCTCACCGAAGCGACCATCACGGAAATTCCGGAGACGAAGAGAGAACGGCCGGTTGAGTCTGAGATGGCCATGTGATCTGCAGCGCCGCCCCTGCAGGGCATACCGCGGCCGCCCGAGCAATCCAATCATAGCAAAGACAAAATAGCGGCGGGAGATCGCATCCGGTTGAGATGGATCAAATCACGCCCGCGTTTTTGTTCTTTATTGATCATATGGCCTTGGTAGCGGGCGCCATTTCAGAAGGTGTGGAGATCACCCATGTTGAAAAATCTGCTCGTCCACGTTCCCTCTGAAAGCCTGATACGCCCGATCGTCGACGGCGCAATTTCGCTTGCAGTGGCCCGCGCCGCGCATCTGGACGCGGTTTCGGTCGGCTATGAAACCGCAAATATAGGTCTTCCCGTTGACGGCGGCGCGGCCGTCGCGGCGGTGTTTGAGGTCGAACATGAGCGAGCGTTGGCGCGGGCCAATGCCGCCCTTGCGATCTTTGAAACTGAAGCGCGCAACGCGGGCATAAGCCATGGCCTCCGGGCGCTTGCAGACCTCCCGGCCCAGGCCGCTGCTACCGTCAGTGCCTCCGCACGGCTGTACGATTTGACGATCGTGCTGCAGCCCACATCCGATCACGATACATTCGACAACATCATGCCGCAGGAAATCCTTTTTCAATGCGGTGGTCCGGTTCTCTTCGTGCCCAATACGCATAAAGGTCCCATTGAGCCAAGACGCATCGGGATCGCGTGGGATGGAAGCCGCCTGGCGGCGCGCGCCGTTCGTGACGCCGCGCCATTCCTTGCTCGCGCGCATGCCATCAGCATCATCAGTATCAACGAGGCGGACGCGCCAGCTGATGCCGCTGCGGCGACGTTGGAAGCACATCTAGGCCGGCATGGTCTTACGGCGCAGATCGAACGCTCGAGTGCCGGCCACGCGGATATCCAACCTGCCATTCTATCGATCGCAGCCGATGCGGGCCTCGATCTGATCGTCATGGGAGGCTACGGCCATTCGCGCCTGCAAGAGCGCATTTTGGGCGGCGTCACGCGCGGAATGCTCCAATCCATGACCGTACCGACGCTGATGTCGCATTGACCGCCGCGCCATATGAGCGCGTTCAATCAGTCGCTTCGGCTTTTGTGTCAATCGGCGTTGGAATGGGACCCCTTATCGGCATCCAAAAGGGACCCCTTTGATCGGCGTGTTTTGCTGGTAGCGCTCGCGTCGTCGGAGCTGGT
>JAJYAH010000390.1 GCA_021779635.1 Pseudomonadota bacterium
GAGAAAACCTATCATGAATAATCTCGTCCGCCTGTTTCGGCCTGCTCTGCTGGCGGCGCTCGGTGCGGCCCTGATCACGCTCGTCGCCGGGATGATCTCGCTGTTTGTCATCGCGCCGCCGACGGTCGGCGTGCTGTTCCACGGCAACGTCAGCCTCGCCAGCGACGTCGCCGTTCACGAAATCCTTCAGAATATCCGAGGAGAGAGGTGCGGCTATTCGAGCTGGCCGATCGTGTGCCGGCTGGACTGGATCCGGGCGATTGCAGCGCAGTTGCTGGAGTCGCCGATCGGAGCCCATCGGCTGGTCACCATCGCCCTTGGCGTCCTGGCGGCAAGCGGCGTTGCCTTTTCCTTCGCCTATGCCGACACGCCGCCGATCGAGAACCTCACGGTCAAGCGTGGCCGGCGGATCGAGACCGGAGCTTATGCGCTCCGCGCGCTGCGCCATACGATCCATCGTCTCGGCCGGCCGCAAGCGCATGACTTGTGGCTTCTGCCGGAGGTGCAACTGAATGCGGCTTCGACCGCGCGCAACCTTCTGCTGGTCGGAACCCAAGGCTCGGGCAAGACCGGCCTGTTGCGAGCGTTTGCCGACCAATACCTCAATAGCCCGAGCGGGCGAACGTTTGTGTTCGATGCGAAGGGAGACATGCTGGCCGGGCTGCCTGTGGATTCGATGATCCTAATGGCTCCCCAGGATGGGCGCGGGTGGGCCATCGACATCGGCCGCGAGATTACCAATTCGCTCGTCGCGCGGGAATTCGCCGCGAAATGCGTCCCACTCTCCGAGCAGGACCCGATGTGGGCCCATGCGACGAGGAGCCTCCTTGCCGATATCGTCATGGCGCTGCGCGCGCGCTCGGGTGAGGCGTGGGATTGGAGCGACCTTGCCGAGGCCGGGCTCTCGTCGGCGGCCGAAATCCGCCGGATGCTGCTCGAGAGCGGCGGCAAGAGCGCTTCGCTGCTGAATTTCGGCGAAGATCCCGAAGAAAATCGCACCGTCATGTCCATCCTGATCACGCTCTGGGTGACAATGTTGAGCATAATCGAGCCGCTCGCGCGCGCGTGGTCGGAGGTGGCCCCGTCGCAGCGATTCACTGTTCGCGACTGGCTTGCGGCTGGCTCCCTGCTTCCGCGCACACTGCTGCTGCAGAAGTCGGGCGAATATGCCGAGCTTTCCTCCACGGTTGGCAGCTTTTTGGCGGAGCGGGTAGCCGCCGCGGCGCTTGCCTCCACTCGCCGCCGCCGCGCCACGGAGCACCTGACGATGCTGCTCGATGAATTCCCGGAGGTGCCGATTGAGCGCCTGCCACGGCTGCTCGCGCTTGGCCGTGAGCTGCACGTGAACGTCATTGCGACCGCACAAGATCTTGGGCAGATCACAGCTATGTTCGGCCAAGAGCAAGGCTCAGTTGTCGAAGCACGCTTCGGAATCCGAGTGGTCTTGCGTCTGGAGCCGGGAGAAACCGCCCAGCGCATCTGCGAGGTCTGGATAGGACGCCGTCAGGTCCGCAGGCGCCGGGATGCGACGGTCGAGGAACTGGCCCGAGGGATCACGAAGCCGATGGAGACCGTATCGGAGGACACGGTCACCACCGACTTTCTGTCGGACGCGCTCGGCGTGTTCGAGACATCAGCCGGGAAGATGATCCGCGTCCTCGTGACGGGCTTTTCGACACTCGCTGTCGTCGATGTCCCGCTGACCGCCTGGGCTGATCGGCGCGAAGCGCACGTCCCCGCACCCTGGATTGCCAAATCCGGGACGCTACATCGGCACGAAGCGGAACGGGCATAGAGCCGACCCAGGGTCGATACTCGCAGGATGGGCGAAAAGTTCATTCATTTCCGAGACCCACAAAACCACGAGCTTTAATTGGAAGGCCTCCCATTCGGAGGCCTTTCTTCGTGGTTGCGACCTGGAATCCGGCGGCAAGCGCCAGCTACTATACACGCCAGACCGAGTATTACCTCGGCGACGCCGAGCCTGCAGGCGTCTGGTACGCACCGGCGGGGGATTTTGGCGTTGTAGACGGGGCGCAAGTCGAGCGCGCGACTTTCGCGCAATTGTACAACGCCGTCGACGAGAACGGACAGTCGCTGCTGGAGAAGATCCGACGTCACAAGGGGCGGACACACGCGTTCGACGTCACCCTCAGCGCACCGCGCTCGGTTGGGCTGATCTGGGCCTTCGCCGCCCCCGAAACAAAGCGTCTCATCGAAGCAGCGCAGCATCGAGCGGTGAGGGCGACGCTGAGCATGCTGGAACGCGAGGCGACCTGGGCGCGGCGCGGTCGCAATGGCATGTCACTCGAGAAGGTCGCGCTCACAGCCGCCACGTTTCAGCATGGCGAAAGCCGGCCCGCAAAGCATGCCGATGGGCGCGTATTCGAGGATCCAAACATGCACACGCACTGCGTGTGCATGAACATTTCTACCCGCAAAGACAGAACGGTGGGAGGACACCACTCGAAAATTGGGCGAGATTGGAAGCTCGCCGCGGGAGTCACCTATCACGGGAGCCTGGCGCACGAACTGGCTAAGCTCGGCTTTGATATCGATCGCGTCGGCAAGAACGGCATCTTCGAAATCGCCGGTGTGGATGATGCCACGATCAAGTATTTCAGTGCGCGTCGTCAGGAGATCGAAGACGAGCTTGCCGAGCACGGTGTCGTCAGCGCTCAGGCGACGGCACTCGCTGCCGCCATCGCCAAAGCGACGCGAAGCGCCAAGCGCGAAAGCCAAGCCGCCCGCCGCGAGGACACTTGGCGAGATGCAGCAGAATCGATGGGGATCGAGGTTGAGACGTTCACCGAGCGCCTGCGAGATCCGTCAAGGATATTCGATCGCGAGACGGCCGAGGAGTTGCTCTCGGAACGGCTCCGTGCGTTGCCGGCCGTCCTCACCGAGCAGGAGAGCGTGATCGAGCGCCGGGAGTTGTTGCGCTCCGTGACCGCCGCGCTTGTTGGCACCGGGCTGCCGGTCGAGCGTGCAGACGTCGAGGTCGATCGCCTGCTGCGGAATGGCGCGGTCGTCGAGATCGGCCGCGATGCCCTCGGCCTGCCCTCCTATTCCACCCCCGAAATGCTCGCCATCGAACGAGAAGTCGTCGCGATGGCGCAGGAGCTCGCATCCCGCTCCTGGCACGCCGTCGACCTGAAGCGAACCGCTGAGCGCTGCGTCGCCGCGGGGCTGAGCGCGGAACAGACCGAAGCCGCCATTGCCGCGTGCGGCGGCAATGCGATCTCAATCATCGAAGGGGCGCCTGGCAGCGGAAAGACAACCACACTCTGCCAGATCATTTCGGCCCACACGGCGGTCGGCTCAGGTGATGGGGAATTCAAACAGGAGGGTCGACGGGTCGGCCCTCCCGTCAAATGCATTGCCACGGCCACGGCCTGGCGCATCGCAAATACCTTGGCCAGCGACCTCGGCATCGAGTCGCGCTCGACGGCGTCCTGGATCGCGATGCTGAAGGCCGGTCACAAGGTCTTCGACGAACGCACGCTCCTGATCGTTGACGAAGCCGGTTTGCTGTCCTCGCGCGACATGCACGTGTTGCTCAGCGCGGTGAAGAAGGCCGGCGCTAAGGCTCTGTTCGTTGGGGATCGCCGCCAGCTCCAGCCGATCGGCGGACCCGGGCTTGACCTGGTGTCACGTGCCGTCGAAGCGACTCGGGTCGATAACATCGTTCGACAGCGCGAGGCGTGGGCCCGCGACGCCATCACCGCCTTCGGCAAGGGCGAGGCTGCAGAAGGGTTGAACGCCTTCGCCGATCATGGCCTGCTGGTGGAAGCCCACGGCGCGAAGGCCGCCATTGCAGCGACCCTCGATGCCGCCGACGCGGTCCAGGTTCACAACCCGGCTGGTTCACTCCTGATCCTCGCAAAGTCCAACGCGGCGGCTGCCGCGATCTCGCGCGCAGCGCGTGAACGCCGCAGGACGGCCGGCCTCATCAAGGGCGACGAGTTCTCTTTCACGGCAGTTACTCCCTCGGGACACGCTACTCAAATTTCGCTGGCTGCCGGCGACAGGATCCGGTTCCTCGTTCGCAATGACGATCTCGGCGTCATCAACGGCACGACCGCGACTGTCGTGACGATCAGCGAGACCCAGGCGCCCTTCCGCGAGATGGGCCGGATCCAGATCGAGGCAGACGTAGGTAGCCGACGCATCACCTTCGATCCCATGTGTCTTGCCGACACGCACGGGCGCCCGCGCCTCGGCTGGGCCTACGCATCAACGATCTATGGAAGCCAAGGCCTGACGGTCGATAACAGCGTCGTCTACATCGACCATACCCTCAGCCGGCACGATATCTTCGTGGCATCCAGCCGGGCGCGCGAGACGACGACGCTCGTGGTGGACTCCAAGAGCATCGATCGGTACCTCGCCTCCGAACTGCCGGTCGACCGGCAACATGACGATGTGATCTTTTCCGAAGCGCAGCGCCGCGAGTGGCTCGCCGAGCGGCTGTCCCGCGCGGCGCCCAAGATCTCCACGCTCGACGTTATCGAGGGCACGAGCCCCCTTGATCGGAAGACTGAACAGTTGCGCGAGCGGCGCCGGGAGCTCAGCCATGAGCTCTAGACGCTTAGTCAGCAAGGAAACTGACTTCGGGCCAGCCGCGAAGGACCGCTTTGCTGCGCCATGCTCCGCGCCGCGGAAGCGCGGCCCGCGACAACCACAGCCAGCGGATCTCCAGGTGACGTTCGATATACCGCAGTCTGTTCCGATCCTGGAAAGAGAACTACGCGCGATCGAAATTCTGCTCGGCGATGAGCTCCGGGACTTGCTCAACAACAACGCGAAGGAATGCTAGTTTTGCGCGCAGATTCCGATTGACAGACCACCTTGTGTGCTGCGCAGATTCGATCCGCGATGTTCAAATTTGCATCGTGCAGCCGTAGGCCCGACCCATGAACAAGCACGTGTTCCGCAACTCGGTCCAGAACCAGACAAATGCGCCTCGGCGCGTCGCTACTTACTATCGGGTGAGCACTGGGCGACAATTTTCCAACGAAGCCTCTATCCCGAGCCAACGCAAAATTACGACGGGCTTCTGCGATCAGAATGGCTACGCGATCGTTGAAGAATTCGTCGAGGCGAAGACTGCGACGGACGACCGCCGCCCCGTGCTACAGGAGATGATCGATCGGGCCTGCGCATCGGATCATCCCTACGATGCGATCGTGTTCTACGCGTTTAACCGCTTCTTCCGCAATGTTGCCGAGATGGAGCTGACCATCCGCAAGTTGCGCATGCATGGCGTCGAGGTCGTCTCAGTCACGCAGCCGACGGGAGATGATCCCAGCCAAATCTTGGTGCGACAGATCATCGGCGCGTTCGACGAACACACCTCCCGTGAAATCTCTAAGAACACCACACGCGCAATGCGGGAGTCGGCTCGGCAAGGTTTTTGGAATGGCGCAACGCCGCCGCTCGGCTACAGGATTGTGGAAGCGGAAAGACGCGGGCAGAAGATCAAGAAGAAGCTCGATAGCGATCCCGTCGAGGCCGAAACGGTCCGGCTGATCTACAAGCTCTATCTGGAGGGGGACGGCACCACCGGCCCGCTCGGTGTCAAAGAAACGACAAAGTGGCTGAACAGCCACGGGTACCGCACGCGACGCGGAGCAACCTTTGGCGTCGGGCCGGTGCACAAGATCCTGACCAACACTTGCTATTCGACCGGCCGGTGGCCCTATGGCGTGCGCAGCTCGCGTGATGGCCGCAAGCATGATCCGTCCAGCATCGTCTACATCACCGTCCCGGTCCTGGTCGAGAAGAACGACTTCGAGCGGGTGCAGGCGAAACTCACGCAGAACAACCCCAAGACGACGCCGCCACGCGTGGTCAACGGCCCTTCGCTGCTCACGGGCATTGCGGTCTGCGCGTCCTGCGGAGCGGGAATGACTCGTACAGGAACGACCAACCGGCAGGGTCGGTCGTATTCATATTATTCGTGTGCCGGCTGCCAGCAGAAAGGCAAGACGATCTGCAAGGGCCGCCATATCCCAGCCACGACCCTGGACGACATCGTTTTGACCAATCTGAAGGCGCGCGTATTGGCGCCAGACCGGCTCGCCGACCTCCTGAAGTCTCTGATCGAGCGTCAGGCGGCGAAGAGCGAGTCAGCCGATCAGCGGTTGCGGGCCCTCCAGAAGGAGCTCAGCGACGCCGAAGAGCGCTTGAAGCGGCTTTACCGGTCCATCGAAGACGGCGTCGTCGAGCTGGACGATATTCTGCGGGAACGCACCGGCGCGTTGAAATCCCAACGGGAGCGAGCCAAAGCCACTCTGGATCATGCCCGCGCCCAGTGCGGTATAGCGGCCGCTATCGACGCCCAGAAGATCGATGCCTTCGCCAGGCTCATGAATGAAAAGCTCGACGCAGGCGACACCAACACCCGCAAGGCTTACATCCATTCAATTGTCGACGCGGTTGAAGTCGATAACCGGACGATCCGGATTGTTGGCAGCAAGGACATCCTCCAGGCCGCGATTGCAGGCAAACAGACCGAGAACGGAAATGTTCGTGGTTTTGTACGCAAATGGCGCGCCCGACACGATTCGAACGTGTGACCTTTGCCTTCGGAGGGCAACGCTCTATCCAGCTGAGCTACGGGCGCGTGGGTGCGTGATTTAACTTATTGGGCCGCCATCGGCAATGGCCGATCGCCGCGCCCTAAGGGAGAGCGAAATGCTGCGTAAACGCGGACTTACCCCGCCAAAGCCTCGAG
>JAJYAH010000391.1 GCA_021779635.1 Pseudomonadota bacterium
CGCAAAACCGAGCGCATAGGGATTAAGGCCCGAAAACCGCGGATCGTCGAAGTCAGGCTGAAACACCACGTTGGTGTGCGACTGCAGGAATTCAAGAAAGTTGCCGTCGGAAATCCGACCCTGCGCGTGCAACCGGGTCATCATCCGGTAATGCACGTAAGTCGCCGTGCCCTCGTTCATGACTTTGGTCTGACCCTGGGGATAGAAATACTGCGCGATGTGCCGCACGATCCGCAGCAATTCGCGCTGCCAGGGCTGCAGGCGCGGCGCGGTCTTTTCGAGGAAATACAGCAGATTTTCCTGCGGCAGCCCAAGCAAGTTGCGTCTTCGCTCCGTACTCAGCGTCGCCACACTCTTGATCGGTCCGGTCGGAACCGTCCGCCACAAATCATTGAATACACTCTCCTCGTGCAGGCGGCGCTCTCCAGCGCGCTTTTCTTCCGCGCGAAGATCCAGCTTCTTCTTGCCGGGATAGCGGTCAATCCCATGCGACATCAGGGCATGCGCAGCATCCAGCGTCTGCTCGACTGCCAGCTGACCATGACGCTCCTCGCATTGCGCCACGTAACCCTTGGCGAAATCAAGATAATCGAGAATTCCATCGGCATCCGTCCATTGCTTGAAGAGATAGTTGTTCTTGAAGAAATGGTTGTGGCCGAACGCCGCGTGCGCAATGACCAGTGTTTGCATGGTCGCGGTGTTTTCCTCCATCAGATAGGAAATACACGGCGAACTGTTGATCACGATCTCATAGGCAAGGCCCATGAGTCCCTTGCGGTAAGACGCCTCGTGATGCGCGAAACGTTTGCCGAACGCCCAGTGCTTGTAAAACAGCGGCATGCCGACCGAGGAGTATGCATCCAGCATCTGTTCTGCGGTGATGATCTCGATCTGGTTGGGATAGGTGTCGAGCCCCAGTTCAGAGCGCGCAATTTCCGCGCAGGCGTCGTGAATACGCTGCAGCGTCGGAAAGTCCCAGTCGGCTCCCTCAAACAGGCGTTCGGCGGTCGCGGTCATGGTGCGGCTTTCTCCTGCTTCCCGCGGCGGTGAAACAGATCGTGAAACACCGGAAAGATCTCGCTGCGCTCGCTGACCTTGCGCATCGACAGCGGCACGCCATCGGATCGCAAGCGCTGATACAGGGTCCAAAGCGTCGAATCGGACATATCGAAAGCGCTGCCGCCGGGCTGGCCGACTTCCAGATAGGCAAAGAACTGGCTGACCGGCAGTATCATCTCGGTCAGCAGCCGGCTCACGACAACGGCGTCCGAGCCGGAGTTGTCCCCGTCAGAGGCCTGAGCGGCATAGATGTTCCAATCCGCCGGGCGAAACCGCGCCCGGACGATGTCGTGCATCGCCTGCAGCGCACTCGATACCAAGGTACCGCCCGAGGCCGGTCCGTGAAAGAAGGTGTCCTCGTCCACCTCTTCGGCCCGGTCGGTATGACGGATGAAGACGATTTCGACGTGGCGATAGCGCCGCTTCAGAAACACATAGAGCAGCATGTAGAAGCGCTTGGCCAGATCCTTCATATGCTCGGTCATTGAGCCGGACACGTCCATCAGGCAAAACATGACGGCCTGGGCCACCGGCTTTGGCACGGCCTCGAAACGGCGATATCGGATGTCGATCGGATCGATGAAAGGAATCCGGCGGCTTTTTGCCTTTAACGCCTCGATCTCCGCCATCAACTCGATGCGCCGGGCCTCGTCACAGTCAGCGATCTCCGCTTCGAGCTGCGCAATCGTCTCCGGCCTTGGCCGCCGCAACGCGACCCGCCGCGCCATGGCGAGCCGCACCGTCCGGCTTACCGAGATGTTCGTGGGCGAGCCGGAAGTCGCATAGCCGGCCCGATGAAGTGCCTCGCTTTCCGCTTCAGCAAGCTTCCGTTTGGTCAGATCCGGCAGTTCAAGATCGTCGAGGAAAAGGTCGACAAACTCGTCACGGCTCAGAACGAACCGAAACGCATCTTCGCTATCGCCCTGACCTGGCTCGGACCCCTTTCCCGCGCCCTCGCCCGATCGCGGGAGAATGTCTCCCTCGATGAACTTCTTGTTTCCGGGAAGCACCATGTCGCGTGTGCCGCCTTCGCGGCGAAGGCGCGGCTCATTCAGGGCATCAAGGGGGATGTTGACTTCGCCGCCCTCCAGGACATCCTTGATGTCCCGGTCCTTCGAGGATTTACTGACCGCCGCCTGAACCAGCGCCTTGGCCCGGCGCAGAAAACGCTGCCGGTTTTCAAAGTTTTTACTGCCCGGATTCAGACGTCGATCGACGATGTGCATGACTACCCTTGCATCCGCCTTAGCTGGCCTGCTTTACGCGCATGTACCATTCGACGAGCCGACGAACCTGACGCTCGGTATAACCGCGTCCCACCATCCGCTCGACAAATTCGCCGTGCTTCTTTTCGGTGTCGCCGTCCTTTTTTGAACCAAACGAGATGACCGGAAGGAGGTCTTCGACCTGCGAAAATATCCGCTTCTCGATCACCTCGCGGATCTTTTCGTAGCTGGTCCAGGACGGGTTCTTGCCGCCCTGCGTTGCCCGCGAACGCAGCGAAAACTTGACGACTTCGTTGCGGAAATCCTTTGGGTTGGCGATGCCCGCGGGCTTCTCGATCTTGGTCAATTCCTGGTTCAGGAGCTCGCGATTGAGCAGCTGGCCGGTATCGGGATCCTTGAAATCCTGATCCTCGATCCAGGCATCGGCATAGTCCACGTAACGATCAAACAGGTTTTGACCGTAGTCGGCATACGATTCGAGATAGGCCTTCTGAATCTCGTGGCCGATGAACTCCGCGTAACGCGGCGCAAGCTCGGCCTTGATGAATTCGAGGTAGCGCTTTTCGATTTCCTCGGGGAGTTGCTCCCGGCGGATCGACTGCTCGAGCGCATACATCAAATGCACAGCATCTGCGCCAATCTCTGCGGTGTCGTGGTTGTACGTTGCGGCCAGGATCTTGAATGCAAAGCGCGTCGAGACGCCGTCCATGCCTTCGTCGACGCCGGCAGCATCCTTGTATTCCTGAACGCTGCGAGCCTTCGGATCGGATTCCTTGAGGCTTTCGCCGTCATAGACCCGCATTTTCGCGAACAGCGTCGAGTTTTCATGCTTGCGCAGGCGCGACATCACCGAGAAGCGCGCCAGAGTCTCGAGCGTTGCCGGCGCGCACGGCGCGGAAGCAAGCTCGGATCCCTGGATCAGCTTCTCATAGATCTTCTGCTCCTCGGTCACCCGCAGGCAGTAGGGCACCTTGATGACGCAGATTCGATCGATGAAGGCTTCATTGTTCTTATTTGTCTTGAAGCTTTGCCATTCGGATTCGTTCGAATGCGCGAGAATGACACCGGTAAATGGAATCGACCCGATATTCTCGGTGCCGATATAATTGCCCTCCTGCGTCGCGGTCAGCAGCGGGTGCAGCATCTTGATCGGCGCCTTGAACATTTCGACGAATTCGAGAATCCCCTGATTGGCGCGGTTCAATCCGCCGGAATAGCTGTAGGCGTCGGGATCGTTCTGGGCAAAGATCTCCAGCTTGCGGATGTCGACCTTGCCGACCAGCGAAGAGATATCCTGATTGTTCTCGTCGCCCGGTTCCGTTTTCGAAACCGCGATCTGCCGCAAGCGCGAGGGCTGGATCTTGGCGACGCGGAATCGTGAAATATCGCCCCCGAATGCTTCCAGCCGCTTGTAGCACCAGGGACTCATCAGTCCATTCAGGCGACGACGCGGAATGCCGTACTTTTCCTCAATCATCGGTCCGAGCGAATCCGGATCGAACAGACTGAGAGGACTCTCGAAAACGGGACTGAGTTCGTCGTTGGCCTTCAACACATAGATCGGAAAGGCCTCCATCAACGACTTCAGCCGCTCTGCCAGCGATGACTTTCCGCCGCCTACCGGCCCCAGCAGATAAAGAATCTGTTTGCGTTCTTCCAGACCTTGTGCCGCGTGCCGGAAGAACCCGACGATGCGCTCGATCGTTTCTTCCATGCCATAGAACCCGGCGAAGGCGGGATAGGCCCGTATCGTCCTGTTCAAAAAAATACGGCCAAGGCGGGGATCCTTGGCCGTGTCAATCATTTGAGGCTCACCAATCGCGGCTAAAAGCCGCTCAGGCGCATTGGCATATCGCATCGGATCGCCCCGACACGATTCCAGATATTCGGCCATCGACATGTCGGTCTCGCTTCGGGCTTCGAAGGACCGGGCAAAAGCATTGAACAGAGAATCGTTGTACATGATCCTTCTCCTCATATGGTTCGCAGCATTACGGTAACGCGCGGCAAGGTTCCCTATCGACGCAGCGCCACGGGCATCCCGTTACGAATCGGTGTCTGCACATGACATCGATTAAATCCGCAGCAGACTCCGCCGCGCAATACGGAACGCAGGCAGCGAGTGAGTCATAAACAGGCAATTTGCCTAATTATTGTGCAAAACGAGTCGCGCGGTGCCTGTTCACCCCAGCTACGGATATCGATCCGACTGCGCGTAACGTCCAAAATGCCCAGTCCGACAACCGCCGAAAACGCACGATTACCGAATCAACAAACAGGGGGCTCACTTTGTTACGGTGACGAGCGTGCGAGCTTTTAGGTTAATAAATGGTTAACGACGCCGCTGTGCTGATGCCCCCGCTGCCCGATGTGCTGGCCGATCCCAGTCAAAACTGCCGCAATCGCGCGAAAAATCCCCCGGCGGGATAAAGTCCGCCTCGGCTCGCCCCGGGGGCTGCCAACGGAGCCGTCACGAGGGCACGGTTGAAAAAATGCGCGCGTCTTGCGGGCTCTAGGCTACCCGAAAACTCATTTGCGCTTTGCTGCCGGCAAAGACACCCATCCCGGCAGGCTGGGGAATTGTATCGCCTTCATCGGCATGAGACCTGCTCCGCGTTGCCATGAAGCGATCTCATCCAGCGCCCATGTGCCGGATGCGCTCGTCAGCGCAAAATAGAGGTCCATCACCGCCGGAATGCCGCCCCCCGCGCCGGGATGGGCAGCCCGGAGAAAATCGCCGATGGCGTACACGCCGCCGGGCGCGAGCGCACGAGCCACACGCCGCGCGAGATCGGCGTTCTGTTCTGGCGAGAAATGGTGCACGAGATTGTTGATCATCACGACATCGAAAGTTGCCTCGCCGAGATCGTCCGCCAACGCATCGCCGATTTTGTGCTTCACGCGCGCGCCGAGCCCCTCTTGCTGCGCGATTTCACTCGCGCGGTCCACGGCGCCCGGCAGTTCGAGGATGGTGGCGACGAGCGCGGGATGGCGCTTGCACAATTCGGTCGAGTACAGCCCGTGCGAGCCGCCGATGTCGAGAAGCCGCGTTGCGCCCTGCGGTACGGGCATGCGCTTGGCGAGTTCAACAGCCGGATTGGCGGCGACGTCGCGCATGCCGTCCTGGTAGACCGCCCATTCCTGGGCGCTCATATGCGAGTGAAAATCGAGCGGCTTGCCGTTGCGTACGAACTCTCCGATCTTGCCGACCAGATCCCACTCGATCGACTGGAACGCGAGCTTGGCGACGACAGAACTCCGGCTCGATTTCAGCAGCCATTTCCTCATCGAAGCCGGCAAACTATATTTGCCGTCGCGCCAGCTTGCGTAGCCAATGCCGACCAGGCATTCGAGGAGATGCTTCGTCGCGTTGGGATCGGTTCGGCACACGGCAGCGACCGCCTCGGCCGTCTGATTACCCTTGCCGAGGGCCTCAAACACTCCAACTTCGGCCGCGGCCATGATGGCGCGCGCAGCGGTGAAGGCAATTTGCGTATCGAGGAGCGGGCGGGGAACGAGATTTGCGATGAGCGCAATGCGCTCCATCAAATTTTCGGCGCGCGGCGCGAGCTTCATGGCCGGCTTCCCCCCATGCTAAGCCAGGCAGGATCATCGCCGAGCAAGCGCGGGCAGTCAATGCCGGCTCGGACTGCCGTTCCGGGAGTCCGTCGGCATGTCTCTGATTACATGCCTCTTACATGCTTCCCATCATCCCCATTGGCCCGTGCAAGAGCGCATCGGCCGTCTTCTTCTGCTCGTCATTGAGTACGGCGTACAGCGGGCTTAGCGCTGCTTTCGTGGATCGCACTGCCTCGACCATCGTGGTCATCATCTTCTCCATGCGGTCGAGGCGATCAGGTGCAGTCACAGTGAGCGTTTGCCCCATCGTTCCTCCCTGCATCATCGTCCCTCGCATCTCACCGATCCGCTGGGCGTTGCTTCGGAGAGCATCGGCGAACGTGTTCCACTGCGGCAGCTGTGCGTCGGTGATTTTCAGTTCGGCCTTTAGAAACGCTATCCGCCCCTCAACGTGATCCGCCATCGCCATCATGCCCATCCCCATCATGGGCATCATGCCGCCGTGCTGTGTGCCCCTCATCATAGGCATGGTGTCGCCCTGCATCATCGGTGGCGTGGGCGAAGAAGGGCGCTCTTGCGCAGCTGCGCCCACAATGCCGGCCATGAGTGCGACCGCGGTTGCAGCGATCCTGTGATGCGTCGGTTTCATGAAAGCCTCCTATGCGTTGACCTAAGTAATCTTTCCGCTTGCTGCCAATTGGCAGCGGACGTAGCAGGCGCTTTTCTTGCCAAACTTCCCGATTCATCCGGAATGAGCATTGATCTGCGTCAACGGTGCGTCGAAGCAGGAAAGCGCGGAACGGAACTCAACAGAGCCGGGTCGCGACCCCGATATTCCGGGACATGACAGCGATGCTCGTCAAAGAAGGCGCGA
>JAJYAH010000392.1 GCA_021779635.1 Pseudomonadota bacterium
TCGCACTGATCTCCCGGCACGGTACTCCGAAAGTCTCGGGCTACTACATCCTGCATGAAGGCCTGATCGGCTATCTCGGCGACCAGGGCCTGCAGGAATATGCTTACAAGAAGATCGACGAAGCCAAGGCGGTCAACTTCAAGGTCACCAACGGCTGGCTCGGCATCACCGACAAATACTGGGCGTCGGCGCTGTTGCCGGACACCACCGCAGAGCTGCATGCGCGGTTCTCGTCCAATCTTGTCGGCACCGTCAGGACCTACCAGACCGACTACTTGCAGGATCCGCAGACCATCGCGATCGGCGGCACCGGCAGCGCCAATGCGCGGCTGTTCGCCGGCGCCAAGGAAGCCAGCGTGGTCGGCCTCAATTTTCCGATCGGCGGATTCGGCGGCTACAACAAGGAGCTCGGGCTCAATCACTTCGATCTTCTGATCGACTGGGGCTGGTTCTACTTCATCACCAAGCCGATGTTCCTGGCGCTGGACTTCTTCTATCACCTGGTCGGCAATTTCGGCGTCGCCATCCTGCTGGTCACGGTGCTGGTGAAACTGCTGTTCTTCCCGCTTGCCAACAAATCCTACGCATCGATGGCGAAGATGAAATCGGTGCAGCCGCAACTGGCCGCGCTGAAGGAACGCTACCCCGACGACAAGGTGAAGCAGCAGCAGGAGATGATGGAAATCTACAAGAAGGAGAAGATCAACCCGATCGCCGGTTGTCTTCCCGTCGCCTTGCAGATTCCGGTGTTCTTCTCGCTCTACAAGGTGCTGTTCGTCACTATCGAAATGCGGCACGCGCCGTTCTTCGGCTGGATCAAGGATCTGTCGTCGCCGGATCCGACCAATTTGTTCACCCTGTTCGGGCTGCTTCACTTCGATCCGACCCAGTTGCCGCTGTTCGGGCACTATCTGGCGCTCGGCGTCTGGCCGATCATCATGGGCATCACGATGTGGTTCCAGATGAAGCTCAATCCGACGCCGCCGGATCCGACCCAGCAGATGATCTTCGCCTGGATGCCGCTGATTTTCACCTTCATGCTGGCCGGCTTCCCGGCGGGTCTGGTGATCTACTGGGCCTGGAACAATACGCTGTCGGTGCTGCAGCAGAGCTTCATCATGCGCCGCAACGGCGTGAAGGTCGAATTACTCGATAACCTCAAGGCGACGTTCACCTGGAAGAAGGCCGAGTCGAAGACCTGAGACTGCACTTGGCGCAGGACGTAAGAATCTCCAACCGTCATGCCCGGGCCTGTCCCGGGCATCCACGTCTTACGGCCTTGATGACGCAGAAGACGTGGATAGCCGGGCATAGGCGAGCGGAAGCGACGCCGTCCTTCGACGGCTATGCCCGGCCATGACGATGATTGGACCTTCGCATGAGCGCCGATGACGATGCGAAGCTGATCGAGCAGGGCCGCAAGCTGTTTGCCGGCGACTGGCAGTTCTTCTGGGCCTCGCCCTCGATCGAAACCCTGCCGCCGATGGCCGGCATGGAGGTCGCATTCGCGGGCCGCTCCAATGTCGGCAAATCGAGCCTGATCAATGCGCTGACCGGCCGCAACGCGCTGGCGCGAACCTCGCATACGCCGGGCCGCACCCAGGAGCTGATCTTCTTCGAAGGCCCGGACAATGCCGGTCTCCGGCTGGTCGACATGCCCGGTTATGGTTACGCCTCCGCGCCAAAGGCCAAGGTCGCGTCCTGGACCGCGCTGATCCATACTTTCCTGCAGGGCCGCAGCAGCCTGACGCGGGTCTATGTGCTGATCGATGCAAGGCATGGCCTCAAGGAGGTCGATCTCGATGTGCTCAAGACGCTCGACAAATCAGCCGTGAGCTACCAGGTCGTGCTCACCAAGGCCGACCAGGTGAAACCTGCCGAACTGGAGCAGCGCACCGCCGAAACCGTGGCGGCGCTGGCCAAACATCCCGCCGCCTTTCCCGACGTTCTGGTGACATCCTCGCGTACCGGCGCCGGGATGCCGGAATTGCGCGCCGCCATGGTGCGCCTGCTCGCCGAGCGCAGCCGATGATGGGGACCCGGATGTTTCGCATTCTGGTCATATTGGCCGGCGTCATGGGCGCGGACGGCGTCATCCTGGCGGCAGTGGCGGCGCATCAACCCGACGCCGCGCGGCTCGGCGCGGCGTCCTCGATGTTGTTGTTTCACGCGACCGCCGTGCTCGCGGCGGTGGCGCTGGCCGAACGCGGCGTCATTCATCAAGCAATCGGGATCGCAGCAGCATGGGGCTTCGTCGTCGCCGCGGCGCTGTTCGCCGGCGATCTGACGCTGCGGCAATATGCCGGCCATGGCCTGTTTCCGCTGGCCGCGCCGACCGGCGGAACGCTGTTGATCGCAAGCTGGGTTGTGCTAGCGGTGGCGGCGGCATGGCCGCGACGGAGTTAGGCCGTCGACAGCCGCACTTTGCGCCACGCCCGCCAATCGGATAGAAACCGCCCACCCTTTCGATGACGAGACCCGCTTCATGACCGACGCGCCATACATCAGTCCGCTCGATCAGGCCCGCATCCTGTCCGAGGCGCTGCCGCACATGCAGCAGTATGACGAGGAAACCATCGTCATCAAATATGGCGGCCATGCCATGGGCGCGGAAGACGTCGCCAAGGCGTTCGCCCGCGACATCGTTCTTTTGGAGCAGACCGCGATCAACCCGGTCGTGGTGCATGGCGGCGGGCCGCAGATCGCGCAGATGCTGCAGCGGCTCGGGATCCATTCGGAATTCGCCGCGGGCTTGCGCATTACCGATGCCGCGACCATCGAGATCGTCGAGATGGTGCTGGCGGGTTCGATCAACAAGACGCTGGTCGGCTACATGAACGAGGCCGGCGGCA
This sequence comes from Pseudomonadota bacterium, assembly GCA_021779635.1. The sequence goes on from JAJYAH010000392.1 coordinate 2,853, forward strand.
AGGCCGTCGGCCTGTGCGGCAAGGACGGCAACATGGTGACGGCGTCGAAGGTGACGCGCACGATGGTCGATCCGGGTTCCCACATCGAAAAGGTGGTCGATCTCGGTTTCGTCGGCGAACCGGAAAAGGTCGACCTCACGCTGCTGAACCAGTTGATCGGCCACGACTTGATCCCGGTGCTGGCGCCGCTGGCGACCTCGCGAACCGGACAGACCTTCAATGTCAACGCCGACACCTTTGCCGGCGCGGTGGCGGGCGCGCTGAAAGCCAAGCGGCTGTTGCTGCTGACCGACGTTCCCGGCGTGCTCGACAAGTCGAAGAAGCTGATTCCGGAACTGTCGGTGACCGATGCGCGCAAGCTGATTGCGGACGGCACCATTTCCGGCGGCATGATCCCGAAGGTCGAAACCTGCATCTACTCGCTCGAGCAGGGCGTCGAGGGCGTGGTCATCATCGACGGCAAGACGCCGCACGCGGTCTTGCTCGAACTGTTCACCGATCAAGGCACCGGCACACTGATCCACAAGTGATGACGCCAGACGACGACGGAAGGCCCGGCATTCGCAGGTGGCGATATCTAGCGGTTGCGCTGGTCCTGGCGATGTCGGCTGGCAATGCCCATGCGGACCTGAAACTCTGCAATCGCATGAGTTATGTGGTCGAGGCCGCGATCGGCATCGACGACAAGGCCACCACCGCGACGCGCGGATGGTTTCGCATCGATCCGGCGGCGTGCCGCGTCGTCGTCCAGGGCACGCTGACCGCGGACCGTATCCTGCTCAACGCCCGCGCGCTCGGCGTCTATGGCGCGTCGCCGATCCCGCAGAATGGCGGCGACACGCTTTGCATCGCGCCCGACAATTTCGTGATCGCGGCGGCGCGGCAGTGCCGCAGCGGCCAGACCCCGGCGCCATTTACCCAGATCACCCCGACCTCGACCGAAGACGGCAATCTGGTGGCCTATCTTGCCGAAGACAGCGAATATGACGACGATCAGGCGAGGCTCGCCGCCATTCAGCGGCTGCTGGTGATCGCAGGATACGACGCGGCGCCGATCGATGGCGTCGATGGTCCGAAAACGCAAACCGCATTGGCGGCGTTCCTGAAAAGCCGTGGGCTGACGCCCGACATCGTGCAGGCGCCGAATTTTTTTGCGACCATGATCGACGCGGTTCAATCGCCGTCTTCCGCCGGGCTGACCTGGTGCAACGACACGCCGCACAAGATCATGGCCGCCGTCGGCACCGACGACGGCAAGACCGTGATCAGCCGCGGCTGGTACCGGATCGAACCCGGCAAATGCCTGCATCCCGATGTCGTCGGCCAGCCCAGGCAGATTTTCAGTTTCGCCGAGGCGGTCGACGCCGACAACCGCGCCATCAAGTTCAAGGACAAACCGCTGAACTGGGGCGGCGCCACCCAGCTTTGCACCCGCGAAAGCAAGTTCGAGATCAATGAGCAGGGCGATTGCGGCACCCGCGGCCTCGCCGCCACCGGCTTTGCCGCCGTCGACATGTCGAGCGGCGGCAAGACGCTGCGCTTCGCGATGCCGTGATGATTATCTTAAGTCAGATATCAAGCGGAACACCTCACAGAGGTACTGCACGCTCCCTCTCGCGTTGGGAGAGGGTTGGGGTGAGGGGCTGCGACCTATCGTACGCTGTAACCCCTCACCCGGCGCGATGCGCCGACCTCTCCCTACGGCAGAGGTAAAGAACGAGCCATGATAACCGCATCGAAAAAGGACCCAAGGCGTTCCTTCACCCACGTCAACACCTGGGTATTCGATCTCGATAACACGCTGTATCCGCATCACGTCAATCTGTGGCAGCAGGTCGATGCGCGGATCGGTGAGTTCGTCAGCGCCTACCTCAAGGTCCCGGCGGACGAAGCCAGAAGGATCCAGAAGGACTACTACCTCCGCTATGGCACCACCATGCGCGGCATGATGACCGAGCATGGCGTGCGTGCCGACGACTATCTCGCCTATGTCCACCAGATCGATCATTCGCCGCTGCAGCCAAATCCTGCGATGGGCGCTGCCATTGCCAGGCTGCCCGGACGCAAGCTGATCCTGACCAACGGTTCGACCGACCATGCCGACAAGGTCTTGCAGCGGCTCGGCATCGCGCCGCATTTCGAGGCGGTGTTCGACATCATCGCCGCCGAGCTTGAACCGAAGCCGGCGCCGCAGACCTATCAGAAATTCCTCGGGCTTCATGGCGTCGATCCCCTGACCTCGGCGATGTTCGAGGATCTGGCGCGCAACCTGGTGGTGCCGCACCAGCTCGGCATGACGACGGTGCTGGTGGTGCCCGACGGCACCGAGGAAGTCGTGCGGGAGGATTGGGAGCTGGAAGGCCGCGACGCCGTCCATGTCGATCACGTCACCGACGATCTGACGGGGTTTCTGCAGGGGCTGACTTAGGCGAAGTAAATCTGTTTCGTCGTCCCGGCGCCGGGACGACGGTCGAACGCGTCTTGACTCTCTACCCTCAAATCCCGACAAAGCTCCTCGTCCGTTCGCCACTATCGCCCAAGGAAATCTCGATGTCTCTGGCTTCCCTCGAATCGTCAGTCAACGCCGCGTTCGATGCCCGCGACGGCATTTCCACCGCGACCAAGGGCGAAGTCCGCGAGGCGGTCGATCACGCGCTGGAGCTGCTCGACAAGGGCGAGGCGCGCGTTGCCGAGCGTGAAGCCGGCGGCAAATGGAAAGTCAATCAGTGGCTGAAGAAGGCGGTGTTGCTGTCGTTTCGCCTTAACGACATGAGCGCGATTTCCGGCGGCCCCGGCAAAGCCTCATGGTGGGACAAGGTGCCGTCCAAGTTCGACGGCTGGGGCGAGAACCGGTTTCGCGATGCCGGCTTTCGCGCTGTGCCGGGCGCCATCGTCCGCCGCTCGGCCTTCATCGCCAAGAACGTCGTCTTGATGCCGTCCTTCGTCAATCTCGGCGCCTATGTCGATGAAAGCACCATGATCGATACCTGGTCGACGGTCGGCTCCTGCGCCCAGATCGGCAAGCGCGTGCATATTTCCGGCGGCGTCGGCATCGGCGGCGTGCTGGAGCCGCTGCAGGCCGAGCCCGTCATCGTCGAGGACGACTGCTTCATCGGCGCGCGCTCGGAAGTCGCCGAAGGCGTTATCGTGCGCAAGGGCGCGGTGCTGGCGATGGGCGTGTTCCTCGGCGCCTCCACCAAGATCATCGACCGCGACAGCGGCGAAACCTTCATCGGCGAGGTGCCGGAATATTCCGTGGTGGTGCCGGGCGCGCTGCCGGGCCGGCCGCTGAAGAACGGTCAGCCGGGTCCCTCCACCGCCTGCGCGGTCATCATGAAGCGCGTCGACGAGCGCACCCGTGCCAAGACCAGCATCAATGAACTGCTGCGGGATTGAGGCCTGGCAAAGCGATGACCGACGCCCTTTCCATCGCTCGTGACCTCGTCCGCTGCCCATCGGTGACCCCGGCGGATGCCGGCGCGCTCGCCGTGCTGGAGAATCTCCTCAGGGGTGCCGGCTTCGAGGTGCACCGCGTCACCTTCACCGAACCCGACGCCGCGGATATCGACAACCTCTATGCCCGCATCGGCAACACGGCGCCGCATATCACCTTTGCCGGACATACCGACGTGGTGCCGGCCGGCGACGAGGCCGCATGGAGCCATGGCGCGTTCTCGGGGGACGTCAAGGACGGCTTTCTGTACGGGGGCGGTGCGGTGTACATGAAGGGCGGGATCGCCTGCAGCGTCGCGGCGGTGCTGGAATATCTCGCTGACCATGGCGGCAAGCCGAAAGGCTCGATTTCGTTCCTGATTACCGGCGACGAGGAAGACATCGCCGTCAACG
>JAJYAH010000393.1 GCA_021779635.1 Pseudomonadota bacterium
GCAGCAGGCCGTCGATGCCGCCGAGGTCGACGAACGCACCGTAATCGGTGATGTTCTTGACGACCCCGTCGATGACCTGCCCCTCTTCGAGGTTCTGCACCAGTTCCTGGCGCTGTTCGGCGCGGGTCTCTTCCAGAACCGTGCGGCGCGACACCACGATGTTGCCGCGGCGGCGATCCATCTTGAGAATCTGGAACGGCTGCGAATTGTTCATCAGCGGCGCGACGTCGCGGATGGGACGGATATCGACCTGCGAACGCGGCAGGAAGGCAACCGCGCCATCGAGGTCGACGGTGAAGCCGCCCTTGACCTGATTGAAGATGACGCCGTGCACCTTCTCGTTGTTGTTGAAGGCCTTCTCGAGCTTGCCCCAGCTCTCCTCGCGGCGCGCCTTGTCGCGCGACAGCACGGCTTCGCCGAGCGCATTCTCGATGCGGTCGAGAAACACCTCGACCTCGTCGCCGACCTTGAGTTCGCTTTCACGGCCGGGTCCTGCGAATTCACGCAGCGCCACGCGGCCTTCGGTCTTCAGGCCGACGTCGATGACGGCCATGTCCTTCTCGATCGCAACAACGATGCCCTTGATGACGGAGCTTTCCTGCAGGTTGCCGCCGGCGAAGGATTCGTCGAGCATGGCGGCAAAATCGTCGCGGGAAGGATTATAGGAAGTAGCAGTCGAAGCCATTTGTTCTCCAGATGCGGGTATCGCCGGCCATTCGGGTTAAGGGCATATCGGGCGTGAAGTGCCAGAGGTCCGCAACCCCTGGCGACCGCTCATTGCGAAAAATCGCAACTGCGGGCCGGCAGCATGCCTTGCACGTTCGATACGTTGATTGCGCGTATTCCGCAAAAGTGGATACCGGTTTTGCGAAAAGAACACGCGTGACTTGACGTCCGGAACCTGAACGAGGCAAATCGGCCTCGGAATATCGATGTTCAAGACCTGGAGCGGGCTTTCCTCCAATGACGGCAGCGGTTTAGTTTGAAAACGCTCAAACCCGCTGCCGGCCCGCTCGGACGGCCTCGACAATGTCGATGGCGGCCCGGACGCCGCCTTCTATATCCAAATGCGAGTTATCCAGCAAGTGCGCATCCGGGGCGGCTTTCAGGGGCGCGGTGGCGCGATTTTGGTCGCGTTCGTCGCGCTTGAGAATATCAGCCAGTACCGCCGCCTCGTCGGCATCCTCGCCCCTGGCTCGTGCCTCGAGGGTGCGACGGCGGGCCCGCACTTTCGGGTCGGCAACGACGAAGATCTTTACGTCGGCGTGCGGGCAGATCACGGTTCCGATGTCGCGGCCGTCCAGCACCGCGCCGGGCGGATCCGCGGCGAATTGCCGCTGAAAGTTCAATAGCGCCTCCCGCACTTTCGGGATCGCTGAAACCACCGAGGCGGCATCGCCCACCGCCTGGGTCTTCAGCGCGGGATTGCCGAATTTTTCGGGATCGAGCTCAAGCGCCGCCGAGACCGCCAGCACTTCATCGGTCAGGTCGGCGCCGGCATCCAACAGGGCCTTGGCAACCGCGCGGTAGATCACGCCGGTATCGAGGTGACGATAGCCGTAATGCTTGGCGAGCCGCTTGCCGAGCGTGCCTTTTCCTGACGCGGCGGGTCCGTCGATGGCGATGATCATGAAAACTCCGCCCCAAGTCCGCGCATCATCGGGATGAAATCGGGAAAGCTGGTGGCGATGAAGGCGGTATCGTCGACCTTGACCGGCTTGTCGGAGGCAAGCCCCATCACCAGCGCCGACATCGCGATGCGATGATCCATGTGGGTGGCGACAAGACCACCACCCGGAACATGACCCTTGCCTTCGACGATCATGTCGTCGCCCGAGATCTCGACCTTGACGCCGTTGACGCGCAGCATCGCGACGGTCGCTTCCAGCCGGTCGGATTCCTTGACGCGCAATTCCTGCAGGCCGCGCATGATGGTGGTGCCTTCGGCAAAGCCCGCCGCCACCGCCAGCACCAGATATTCGTCGATCATCGAGGGCGCCCGCTCGGGCGGCACGTCGACGCCGCGCAGCCTCGAGGCGCGGACCCGGAACTGCGCCATTGGTTCGCCGGCATCGCCGCGAACACGGCTTTCCTCGATCGACGCCCCCATCTCGCGCAACGTCGTGAACAGCCCGGTGCGCAGCGGATTGGTCATGACGTCCGAGAGCACGATATCGGAACCTTCGACGATCAGTGCCGCCACGGTCGGAAACGCGGCGGAAGACGGATCGGCCGGCACCACGACCGGCGCACCGCGCAGCTCGGGCTGGCCGGTGAGCGCGATTTTGCGGCCATGGCTGCCCTCGGCCAAGGAGGTGATCTGCGCGCCAAAATGCTTCAGCATCAGTTCGGTATGGTCGCGGCTCGCTTCAGTCTCGATCACGGTGGTCACGCCGGGGGCGGCGAGGCCCGCCAGCAGTACCGCGGATTTGATCTGCGCCGATGCTACCGGCGTGCGGTAGAGGATTGGCAGCGGATCGCGCGCGCCATGGAGCGTCAGCGGCAGGCGGCCGCCGTCCCCGCTTGCGCCCACCCCCGCGCCCATCAATTCCAGGGGATCGAGCACCCGCCGCATCGGTCTGCCGCGCAGCGATGCGTCGCCGTCGAACACCGCCGTGATCGGACAGCCCGCCACTGCTCCCATCACCAGACGGCAGCCGGTGCCGGAATTGCCGAAATCGAGCGGCGTCTCCGGCTGTGCGAACCCGGCGACCCCGACACCGTGGACCGACCAGGCGAACGCGCCGGTTCGCTCCACCTGGGCACCCAGCGCCTGCATGGCCTTGGCGGTATTGAGCACGTCCTCGCCTTCGAGCAGCCCCGATATCCGGGTTTCGCCGACGGCCAGCGCGCCTAAAATCAGGGCACGGTGCGAAATCGACTTGTCGCCGGGAACGCGGACCTTCCCGGTGAGGGGGCCGCTGGAACGGGCCTCCAGCGGGGTGGGATGATCAGCAAGGTGGTCCGCAAGGTGATTTGAATGGGTCAAGAATGTGTCCTCTGCGCGGGCGGCAGGTATCACATAGGCCGCGCGGCGTCACGCATCGGTCCGGCTCCCGCAAAGCGCTATTGACAGCGGCGCGGCAACTAGCCAAGTGAAGCACCGTTTTTCGAAAATTCCCAGGATTCCACCCGTGGCCAAATCCGATCTCGGAACCAAACGTATTTGCCCGACGACAGGCAAGAAATTCTACGATCTCAACAAGAACCCGGTGATCTCGCCCTACACCGGCGAGGTCGTGCCGATTGCGCCGATCCCGCCGCCGCGGACCCGCGCCGACGCCGCCGCGCGGGCCAATGCCGCAGCGGCCGCTTCCGCGGCCGAAGCCACGCCGGAGCCGGTCGAGGCTGAAGAGTTGGTGCCGCTCGAGGAAGCCGACGCCGAGGAGAACACCGGCAAGGTCAAGGCGGTCGTTCCGGAATCGGAAGACGATATCGAGATCGACGAGACCATTGAAGACGACGACGATGACGATTCCACCTTCATCGCCGATGAGGAAGAGGGCGATGAGGACGTCACCGACATCATCGGCGACGTCAGCGGTGACGAGGAGACTTGAGATCGACCCTGAACTGTGTTCAGGGTTTTGCCCGCGCGTCGCCCATGGCGCGCGGAGAGCATGATCCGGAAAAGCGGCAGCCGGTTTTCCGAAAGGATCATGCTCAGAGAGTTACGGGGCCATAGCTCAGCTGGGAGAGCGCTTGCATGGCATGCAAGAGGTCGGCGGTTCGATCCCGCCTGGCTCCACCAGCCTTCGCTTGCTTCGCAAGCTACGGCTCGGCAAGCCACGGCTCGCCTTATCGTGGCGACGCAAGCGACGGCTGCCGCGTCGTAGCCCGGAGGGCGAAGACGGACCTCGGCAAGCTGTGGCTCCTGCTGCGAAGCCGGACTGTAGAAACCAATGAAATGCGTCTACATCCTCGAAAGTCACAATTCGGAGCATTTCTACGTCGGCGTCACCGACGACGTGTCGGCGCGATTGGCAAAGCACAACGCAGGCGAAGTGGCGCACACTTCAAAGTATAGACCGTGGCGTTTGAAAACCTATGTCGCGTTCAGCGATGAAAAGCAGGCTTTCGCATTTGAGAAGTATCTGAAGTCCGGCTCAGGCCGGGCATTCGCAAAGAAACGCCTCTGACGACTGAAACCGCCGCGACGCGGCTATTCACTAAGCGTGGCATTCAACCGGTCACGGAGGGCGACGAGTTCGTCCTTCATGCCAACCAGTTCCGTGACCGAGCATGCCGAGGCGGCCAGGATGGCCTGGGGCACCGCTCGGGCCTTTTCCCGCAAGGCCTGCCCGCGGGACGTCAGTGCGATCAGCACCTGGCGCTCATCCTGGGTGCTGCGGCTACGCTTGACGAGTTCCGCCGCCTCCAGCCGCTTGAGCAGCGGGGTGAGCGTGCCCGAATCCAGAAATAGCTGTTCGCCAATATCCTTGACGGACAGGCCATCGCGCTCCCACAGCACCAGCATCACCAGATATTGCGGATAGGTCAGCCCGATCCGGTCGAGCAGGGGCTTGTAGACCCGGTTGAACGCGTGCGCGGTGGAATAGATCGCAAAACAGATTTGATTGCCGAGCAGTAGCGGCGAGTCCGTCGCGTGTTTCCTGGCCATTCGCACCCTCGTCGGATCATGGAGCTCACCGGCGCATTCTGGGCCCGGAGCTTCCGGCAATCAATTGCACCCAATTAAATGGTGCAGGGTCAATTTTATTTATATTGCACACAATTTAATTGTGTGCAATACATCTGCCATTGAACCCGCACCCGAAGGAGACCACCCATGTCGGTAAATGTGCTCTACAGGACCAGCGCCAAGGCGACTGGCGGCCGTGACGGCCAGGCTGCCACGCTTGACGGAACGTTCAACGTCAAACTCGCGACGCCGAAGGAACTTGGAGGCGGCGGCGGCGCGGGCAACAATCCCGAGCAGCTTTTCGCTGCCGGATATGCGGCCTGCTTCATCGGCGCGATGAAGTTCGTGGCTTCGCAAGGCGGCCCGAAAGTGCCCGCCGACGCGTCGGTGACCTCGACGGTCGGCATCGGACCGCGCTCGGCCGGCGGTTTTGGACTGGACATTGACCTTGCGGTCTCCCTTCCCGGCCTCCCGCATGCCGAGGCCGAGGCTCTGGTGGAAAAGGCGCACCAGGTTTGTCCCTATTCCAACGCGACCCGCGGCAACGTCGAGGTTCGGCTGAAGGTCGTGTAATGACCGCTGGCCCGGCCGCGATGGGGGGCGGGCCGTTCGCCGCACCTGTGCTGGATCCACCTCGCCGGCCCTCGCGACATAAGCCTCCGCGCCAGAAGGCATTGCTGGCGCGGCCGAACCTCGCTAGCTCTGGAAGCCGAACGCTCTTGCTGTTCCGATTGATTTCTCTTTGAGCGAAGGTTGTTTCCATGAGTTCTCAAGACGCCGCCGGCGCGATGACTGGATTGCGCGTGATCGACCTCACGCGCGTTCTCGGCGGGCCCTACTGCACGCAAATCCTCGCCGATCACGGCGCCGACGTCATCAAGGTCGAGCCGCCCGCCGGTGACGAGGTGCGCGACTGGGGACCGCCGTTCCATGACGACGACGCGGCCTATTTCGTCGGTATCAACCGCAACAAACGCTCGATCGGGCTCGACCTCGCCTCGGAAGGCGGCCGCGTCGTGCTGATGAAGATGCTGGAGAGCGCCGACGTCCTGATCGAGAATTTCAAGCCGGGCACGCTCGACAAATGGGGCATCGGCAACGATGTGCTGCGCGCGAAATTTCCGCGACTGGTGCACTGCCGGATTTCAGGCTTCGGCGGCGATGGCCCGCGCGGCGGCAATCCCGGCTATGACGCGATCATTCAGGCCATGACCGGAATGATCGCGGCAACCGGCTCGCCGCAAAGCGGACCGATGCGCATCGGCGTCCCGCTCGTGGACATCACCACCGGGCTTTACGCCGCGATCGGCATCCTGATGGCGCTGTCGGAGCGGCAGAAATCCGGCACCGGGCAGTTTCTCGAGACAACACTTTACGAGACCGGCCTTGCCATCATGCATCCGCATGCCGCGAATTATTTCATGCACGGCAAGCCGCCGCAGCTTACCGGCAACGAACATCCGAATCTGGTGCCTTACGCGATCTTCCCGACGCGAACCGCCGATATCTTCATCGGCGTCGGCAATGACGGCACCTTCCGCAAGCTCGCCAAGGAGATTGGCAAGCCCGAACTCGGCACCGATGTACGCTTTGCCCGCAACAAGGACCGGGTCGCCAACCGCGATGCGCTCCGCGCCGAGCTTGCCGCCGTATTCAGCCAGCACGACGCCGAGCCGCTCTGCGATCGCCTGCTCGCCGCCGGATTGCCGGCCGGACCGGTGCAGTCGATCGACACCGCGTTAACCAGCGCCCACACCGTCCATCGCGGCGATGTCATCGCCAGGGACTGGTACAAGGGGGTCGCCTCGCCGATCCGCTTCGAGCGCAGCAAGGCAAGCCTGCGGAGCGTGCCGCCGAAATTCAGCCAGCACTCAACCGAGGTGCTCACCGAATTCGGATATTCGAAGGATGAGGTCGATGGCCTCATGGCCAAGGGGATTGTCTGCGGCCCCGACCGTAAGCGCTGATTCCGGCCTTTTCGGAGCCATGCTTGCGGGTTCCGGGAGGTGCTTGAACGACCTCGAAATCGTGCCCATATTGATG